>NZ_ML214300.1:600000-761778 GCF_004785955.1 Halostella litorea
CGGCGTCAACGTCACCGTCGACAGCGGCGGGTCGCGGGTCGCCGACCTGGTGCGGCTGGCCGACGACGCCGGCGTAACCGTCACCGGCGTCGACATCCACCGGCCGAACCTGGAGGCTGTGTTCCTCTCGCTGACGGGGACGACGATCGCCGAACGGAACGCCGGCGACGAGAAGGCGGCCGTGGACCGCATCGGGGACGCGGACGACCGGTCGCGCCGCGCCGGCGTCGCGGCGACGGAGGGCGACGAATGAACCTCGTTGACCCGCTCGGCGTCTACGCGCTGTGGCTCCGCGACGTCAAGCGCTTCCTCCGGACGCCCTCCAGGATCGTTGGCTCCATCGCGATGCCGCTGCTGTTCCTCGTGTTCCTGGCCTTCGGCTTCGGCGGCGCGGCCATCCCCGGCCTCCCCGAGGGGGTCGACTACCTCCAGTACCTCGTCCCCGGGATGGTCGGGTTCACGATGCTGTTCGGGGCGTCGTTCGCCGGGCTCTCGATCCTCTCGGACCAGGACGTGGGGTTCCTGAAGGAGATCCTCGTCGCGCCCATCAGCCGCACCTCCATCGTGCTGGGGCGGATCGCCGGCGGGTCGACGACGGCGCTCGTCCAGGCGGCGTTGATCCTCCTGCTTTCCCTCCCGCTGGGCTTCCGGATCGCGAGTCCGCTGTCGCTGCCGCTTGCCTTCCTCGTGCTCGTGCTGATCGCGGTCACGTTCGTCGGGTTCGGGGTCGCGCTCGCCTCGCAGTTCAGCGACAGCGAGGGGTTCGGGCTCGTCGTCCAGTTCGTCATCTTCCCGCTGTTTTTCCTCTCGGGCGCGATCTACCCGGTCGCGAGCCTGCCGGAGCCGGTCCAGTTGCTCGCCTACGTCAACCCGCTCACCTACGGCGTCGACGCCCTGCGGGCGGTGCTCGTCGGCACCTCGGCCCACCCGCTGGCCGTCGACTTCGGCGCGCTCGTCGTCTCGTCGGTCGTCACGGTCGGCGTCGGGACGTACCTGTTCGAGCGCGTCGAGGCGGTGTGAGCCGCCCGGCGGATCCGGCCACCGCGCCCGCTCAGCCCTCGTACGCCTCGAACCACGACGAGGCCGTCGCCTGCAACGCCGCGGTCGTGCTGCCGAGGTTGAGCATCCGGTAGCCGTCGGCCGCCTTCTCGTTCACGTCGTCCATGCCGAACCCGAGGCCGCCGAGCGGGACGCCCGCGTCGACGGCGGCCTCGCGGACCGTCTCGACCGCGTCTTCCACGGCTGAATGGGTCGGCTCGCCGGGGTGGCCGAGCGACACCGCGAGGTCGAGCGGCCCGGCGAAGACGAACCCCAGGTCGGGGACGGCGAGGATCTCCTCTATGTTCTCCACCGCCGTCGGGTTCTCGATGGTCACCCCCACGACTACCTCCTCGTCCTCCGTCGCGGCGTAGTCCTCGGCCGTCCCCCACCGGCTCGCCCGGGGGTTGGCGAACCCCCGCTCGCCGGGGTCGCCGTCGTACTCGAACCTGGCCGCCCGGACGGCGCGGCGCGCCTCCTCGGACGTCTCGATCCGTGAGAGGAACAGGGTCCGGACGCCGGCGTCGAGGGCCTTCCGGACCAGCGTGGGATCCGGCTCGGGCAGGCGGACGAGCAGTTCGGTCCCGCCGGCGTCCGCCGCGCGGAGCAAATCCTCCAGCCGGTCGCCGTCCCGGGGACCCGGCCCGCCGTGCTCCAAGTCGATCCAGACGAAGTCGAGGCCGAGTTCGCCGTACAGTTCGACTAGCTTCGGGCTGTACGTGTCGTCGAGGACGCCCAGCGCGACGTCGCCGTCGTCGAGCGTCCGCCGCAGGTCGTTCGTTCGGGGTGCGGAAGTCACGTTCGTTCGACGGCGGAGAGTTCAATAAGGCTCGGGGGTGGGCCGGGGATACGTCACGCGGACGGTCCCGACCCGCGGCATCAGTCGAACCCGCTGACGAGCGTCACGAGCCACTGCGCTGGGTCGCCACGCCGGCGGACCTCGACGCGCTCGACCCACTTCACCCACTGGAAGCCGCGGCGGCCGGGCGCGACGAGGCGCAGCGGCGCGCCGTGGCCGTGGGCGAGCGGTTCGTCGTCCACCCGCGTGGCGAGCAGGGCGTCGCGGGCCTCCTCGATGGGGAGGCTCCAGCGGTAACCCGTCACGGAGACGAAGCGGACGTGGCTGGCGTCGGCCGCCGGCCCCGCCGCGTCGAGCAGGTCGCCGACGCGGACGCCGCGCCACGACTGGACCGTGTACCAGCCGCTCGTGCAGTCGAGCAGCGCCTCGCGCTCGGCGGCGGGGTCGAGGTCGGCGTACCCGAGTTCGGCGGGGGCGGCCACCGCGCCGTCGACCGTCAGCGACCACGAATCGAGGTCGACGGGGTCGGGGTCGTCCGCGACCCACGACGTGACCGGGAACGCGGCGTTGCCATCGCCCTCCCGGGGCTGGGAGCCGGTGAACCGGCGGTCCGCCGCCGCGGTGCCGGCGAGGCGGCCGACGAGTTCCTGGCCGCGGTAGGCGACCGCCCCGGCGACGAGCAGGGCCGAGTACCGGAGCGCCGTGCGCCGGCCGTCGAAGTCCGCCCGCCGGGGCGGCCTGAACCGACTGCGGACGTGGAGCAGGAGGAGCGGGACGAGCGCCAGCCCGAACCCGACGTGGACCGACAGCAGCGTCCAGTACGCGAGGCGGACGTCGACGCCGAGCGCCCAGGCGATCCCCGACCCCAGCGCGCCGAGGGCGGCGGCGAGCGTCAGGACCGACAGCGCCGTCGACGGCCGCCACCGGTCGCTGTCGGTCAGCCGATGGCGGACGCGGGCGAGCTTGAACGCCAGCACCGCGACCAGCGTCAGCCCGGCGATCCGGTGGGCCCAGAACACGGGCCACCAGTTCGGCGTGCCGAGCGTGAACGAGACGAGCCCGGAGCCGACCTCGAAGGCGACGAGGGCGAACAGCGACCAGTCGACGACCCGCGGCGACGGGCGGAGCCACGCCACCCCGCGTGCGACCGGACCGGGCGCGTCGCGCATGGCTACGGATGGGGACCGCAGCACCAAGAGCCACACGCCGGGCCGACGCCCGCGCACCGGGTGGGGTGGCCCCATGTTCACGTCGTAACCCGCAACTACCGGACAACCAACCTCGAAATACGCCTTTTCGCGTCCGCGGCGTCGGTCCCGACATGGCGGAGCGCTACATCGACCGCGAGACGCTGCTGGACCTCACGGTGAACATCATCCCCCTCGGGATACTCGCGTTCTTCTTCGTCCTCTTCCTCGTCGTGTCGCCGTGGGGGTGGGACCCGCTGTTCACGACGCTGATGCTCGGCCTGATCGTCTGGCACTTCCTCCTGCTCGCGCTCCTGACGTGGCTCGCCGGCCGGACTATCGCCAAGGAGGAACGCACCGGCGAACCGCAACACACCGAGTAGTCAGCCCGCCTCGACCGTCGCCTCGTCGCCGTCGACGACCAGTTCGAGGTGGTCGGTCTTCGGGCGCTGTGACTGGCAGGCGGTCGTGTACGCGAGCCGGTAGCGGCCGTCGCCGGGGACCGTCGCCCGCCCCTCGCACAGTTCGAACCCGGTCCCCTGGTAGACGATGTCGTCGAGGAACGTCTTCCGTTTGCCCGTCCCGCCGTCCCCGCCCTCGAACGCCGTCAGCGATAGCTGGCCGTCCGCGGGCGTGGCGTCCAGCGACCACCCCTCCGGGGCGAACGCGACGTAGCCGTCCTCGGCGAAGTCCCGGCCCACGTTGGCGACGAACAGTTCGACGTCGAGGCTCGCGCCCCGCCCCGTCCGGGTCACGTCCGAGACCTCGGCGTCGACGATCAGCGACGGACGCTGGATCCAGAACTTGTACACCGTGATCGACGTGGCGACCACGGCTGCGATCGGGACGACCCATCCCGAGAGTAGCGGCGGAACCATCGCTCGGCGAACCGGTCCAGCCGCTTGTAGGTCTGTCGGTTCCGTTCGGCGAGGTGAATCGCACAGTACCGTCGAAAACCACGGTACTGCAACGCCCCAACTACGCTTGATTACCTGTCAGAAAGCGGAGTTCGAGTCGTCGAGGTCCGACTCGATCGCCGCCACGTCCGTCCCCGTCTCGGTCCGGTCGGCGAGGACGACGTTGACGACGACGCCGACGAGCAACACGAGGCCGCCGAAGTAGAGCCACGTCAGGAGCAACAGGACCGCGCCGATGGTGCCGTACACCTCGTACGTGCTCGCGGCGGCGGCGTACACCTGAAACACCGCTTCGAGGGCGGCCCAGCCGACGGCCGCGACGACGGTGCCGGGTAGCACCTCCCGGGGCGTCACGTCGGCGTTCGGGAACACGTAGTACAGCGGGAAAAACGCGAGCACGAGCGCCACGACGAGCAGGACCGGGTTGAGCACGCCGACGAACGGCAGCGCCGGGAACAGCGCGAAGGCCGCGGCGGCGACGCCGGCGGCCGCGACCGCGAACAGCACCGAGAACAGCACGACCGCGCCGTCGCGGAGCTGGTCCACGAACGACGGGTCAGCGTCCGGCGCGTACAGTTCGGCGAAGGCGGTGTCGAGCCCGCGGAATATCTTGAACGTCCCCCAGAGCAGCGTGACGACGCTGACGGCCGAGAGTCCAGCCTGCCCCGTGCGGTCCGTCAGCGACCGCGCCAGCGTGTTCCGGGCGTTGGGCGTCAGGTACTGTTCGGTCAGCTCCACGACGTAGGCGGCCAGCGGCGCGTCGCCGACGGCGGCGACGACGAGAAAGAGCACGAGCAACAGCGGCAGCAGCGAGACGAAGGCGTTGTAGGCGATGCTCCCGGCCATGAACGCGACGTTCTTCCGGCGGACCACGCGGACGACCGCCACGGCGACGGCGAGCGTGCGCCGGACGCGCTCTCGCATGGCCGCCCTACGACGGGGGGCGTAAAAAGCGCCGCAGCGTCGGCGCGGTCAGTCTGCGCTGCCGGACTGCCGCGGCGCGTCCGCGTCGGCCGCCGGCGTCGCCAGCACGGTCCGGACGTCGGGCGCGAGGCGGTTGACCACCGCGCGCCCGTCGCGCTCGCGGGCGACCAGCCCGTCCTCGTCGAGCCGCTTCAGGTGGTGGGTCACCGTGCTCGGGTCGCGGTCGAGTTCGTCGGCCAGCGTCGACACCGTCGCGGGGCCGGTCCGCGCGAGCGCCTCCAGCACGGTCGCGGCGGCGTCGTCAGCCATCGCGGCGGCGAGTTCCCGGTCGTCGGCCCCCGCCGGGAAGTACCGCCGCCGCCCCCGGTGTTTGATGCTCGTCACCAGCCCCTCCGCCTCCAGCACGCGGAGGTGGTGCCGGGCCGTCGACAGCGGCACGCCCGCGCGGTCGCACACCGCCGACAGGTGGGTGCCCGGCGCGGTGGCGATGGCGTCGTGGAGGGCGGCCCGCGCGTCGTGGTCCAGGGGCTCGGCGTCGTCGAGTCGGCTGTACAGCCCCGCCATCCCGCGGAGCGCGACCTCCTGGTACGCCCCGGGTGTCGTCGTGGCCGGCGTGGCGGCCGTCGAAAGGTGGACCACCGCGCCGTGGCCGTGCCGCGCCGCCGCGCCGACGGCGACGGCACCCGCGCCCAGCCCGGCGGGCGACGGGCCGGTCGGCCCCTCCGGGGCGGGCGTGCTCGTCGGCTCGGCGGGGAACGTCGTTTCGTCCGTTTCGGACGGCGCGTCCGTTCCGTTCGCGTCCTCGGTCCGATTCGCCTCCTCGGTCCGGTTCGCGTCGTCCGGTTCGTCGTCCCCGGCCCCGTCGTCGGCCGACCCGTCGTCCGTCACCCTGTCGGGTCCGCCCGCGCCGGTATCCGGGCCGTCGTCCGCGCCGTTCCCGCCGGGTGCCGACGGTGCGGTCGATGGCGGTTCCGCCGTCGTCCCGTCACTGGGCGCGTCGGGCGCGCCCGCGTCGCCCGACTCGTTCCCGTCCGTGTCTTTTCCGTGCGTGGCGTTGCGCTCCGCCGGGACGGTTTCCGCGGGCGGTGCGCTCCCGTTTGCCGGGCGGTCAGCGTCGCCGGGACCGGATTCGACGTCCTCGGGCGGTCCCGCGTCGTCGGGCGCGTCGGCGTGCTCGGGCGGGCCCGGGTCAGCCGACGGCGGTCCGGTGTCGTCGGACTCGTCGCCGCGCTCGGGCGGGCCGGCGTTCTCCGGCCCGTTCGCCCCGTCCGGCGGTCCGGCGTCCGCCGGGGCGGGCGTCTCCTCCGGCGGCCCACCGGCCTCCGGCGCGGTCGTATCGTTCGCTGCGTCGGTCCCGGACGACGGGGCGGACCTCTCGCCCGGACCCGCGTCGTCGGGGGCGTTGGCCTGCTCGGGCGGTCCCGCATCGGCCGAGGGCGGCCCCGCGTCGGAACCGGACGCGGCAGCCTCCGGCGGGCGTTCGGCGTCGCCGCCGTCAGTCGTGTTCTGCCGGCCTGTGGCCCGGTCGGCCGCGTCGGCCGAGTTCCCCGGGGAATCGGCCTGCTCGCCCGCACCACCGGCGGCGGCGCTCGCGCCCGTCCCCGCTTCCGTCCGCGTTCCAGCGTTGCCCCGCGTTTCGCCGTCGTTCGGCCTATCGCCGCCGCTGCCCGGTCCCCGCCGGTCGGCGCTCGCCTGCTCGGGCGGTCCGCCGTCGCCGGTTCCGGTCGCGTTCCCCGGCCCGGCGTCGTCGGATGGCCCGGCGTCACCGGTACCCGTGTCCTCGGGCGGGCCGGTATCGCCGTTGCCCCTGTCGTCCGGCGGTCCCCGGTCGTCGGGTGGTCCGCCCCCGGCTTCGGGCGGCCCCGCGTCGTCGGGCGGATCCGTCGCTCCCGCCTGTGCCGCGGCTACGCCGGGCGCGAGACAGGTCAGGACGACGACCAGCGCGACGGCGAGTCGGGCGGCCGCCGCGGTCGTCGAACGGGCGTCGCTCACGGTGTAAGGGCTATTGTCGCGCGGCAAATGTGTTATGGTGAACCGAACGAATAGCCGCGACTCCGCCCGCCGACCGCCGGGCGGACGCGGCGGCAGGGGACGATCCGCGACTCAGCGGTTCTCGCCCTGGAAGGTGCCGTCGTACGTGTCCTCGTGGTTCGCCGCGGCGAACACTATCTGGGCGACCCGGGCGTCGCGCTCGATCTCGATCTCGTGGTGGACCTGCAGGAGGCCCTCGCCCCGGCCCTCGTAGCCGGCGTCCCAGACGGCCGTGTTCAGCATGCAGGAGTTGCGCAGCAGCGAGGAGCGCGGGTAGATGAAACCGACGTGGTCCGCCGGGATGTGGACCGTCTCGCCGTACCGGAGCACGTAGCCCCCCGGGGGCAGGCGAAACGCGCCGTCCTCGGCGTCGACGGGCGCGCGCTCGCCGACGGTCTTCCCGTCGCGCCCGATGCGGCCGGGTTCGACCTGCTCGAAGACGGCGTCGACCGTCAGGTCGACCCCGTTTGGCTGCACCTGCTCGTCGTCCGTCGGCGTCACGTGGTCGGCGACGTAGGCTCCGGACCGGAACATAGTGACGTTACTGTCCGGACGGGTACAAAACGCCCCCGCTTTTCCCGCCGCGGGAACTGATCGTTCGGTCACATCCCCGTTCGCTCCCGCGAAAATTGCCACCCCGCGGCGGAATGTACACGGATGAATACAATAGAAACTCGCGGGATTTATATCCGTGGAAGGACGATATCGGGTCGCTATGGGACAAACCCTTACAGAGAAGATTCTCGATGACCACCTCGTCGAGGGCGAGCTCACGCCCGGCGAGGAGATCGGCATCGAGATCGACCAGGTCCTGACCCAGGACACGACGGGGACGATGGTGTGGCTGCAGTTCGAGGCGATGGGGCTGGACGAGGTCCAGACCGAGATCGCCGCCCAGTACTGCGACCACCAGACATACCAGTTCGACTTCAAGAACACGGACGACCACCGCTTCCTGCGCTCGGCCGCCGGCACCTACGGCGCGCACTTCTCCCGACCCGGCAACGGCATCTGCCACCAGGTCCACAAGGAGAACTTCGCCGCGCCCGGCAAGACGATGCTCGGCAGCGACTCCCACACGCCGACGCCCGGCGGCCTCGGCGAGCTCGCCATCGGCAGCGGCGGGATCGACGTCGCCGTCGCCATGGGCGGCGCGCCGTACTACATCGACATGCCCGAGGTCGTCAACGTCCGCCTCGAGGGCGAGTTGCCCGAGTGGGCGACCGCGAAGGACGTCATCCTCGAGCTGCTCCGTCGCCTCTCCGTGAAGGGCGGCGTCGGCAAGGTGCTGGAGTACACCGGCCCCGGCGTCGAGTCGCTCACCGTCCCCGAGCGCACCACGATCACCAACATGGGGACCGAACTCGGCGCGACCACCTCGATCTTCCCGACCGACGAGAAGACCGAGGAGTTCCTCGAGACGCTGGGCCGCGGCGACGAGTACGTCGAGCTCTCGCCCGACGAGGACGCCGAGTACGCCGACGAGATCGTCGTCGACCTCTCGGACCTCGAACCGCTCATCGCCAAGCCGTCGATGCCCGACAACGTCGTCCCCGTCCGCGAGGTCGAGGGCGAGGAGGTTGAGCAGGTCATCGTCGGCTCCTGTACCAACGGCGCCTACGAGGACATCCTCCCCTCGGCGAAGATGCTGGAGGGCCGCGAGGTCGCCAAGCACACCGAGATGATCGTCGCGCCCGGCAGCAAGCAGGCCTCCGAGATGCTCGCCCGCGAGGGCTGGACGGCCGAGATGATGGCCGCCGGCGTCAACTTCTCCGAGGCGACCTGCGGTGCCTGTATCGGCATCGGCCACGTGCCCGCCAGCGACTCCGTCTCGCTGCGGACGTTCAACCGCAACTTCGAGGGCCGCTCGGGCATCGAGGACGACTCCGTGTTCCTCTGCTCGCCGGAGGTCGCCACCGCCGCGGCGATCAAAGGCGAGATCGTCGACCCGCGCGACCTGGCCGACGAGCTGGGCGACCTGGAGGACCCCGGCTTCGAGATGGGCGACAAGTACGGCCAGCGCGACGCCGACCTCATCAGCCCCGACGAGGCCATCGACGACGAGCTCATCAAGGGCCCGAACATCGGCGACGTGCCGCTGAAGGACCCGCTCAGCGCCGAGCTGTCGGGTGAGACCCTGCTGAAGATGCAGGACAACATCACGACGGACCACATCATCCCGGCCACGTCGGACATCCTCAAGTTCCGCTCGAACGTGCCGAAGCTGTCGGAGTACACCCTCAGCCGCGTCGACGAGACGTTCGCCGACCGCGCGCTGGAGGCCGACGGCGGCTTCCTCGTCGCCGGCGAGAACTACGGCCAGGGCTCCTCCCGCGAGCACGCGGCGCTCTGTCCGATGTACCTCGGCGTAGAGGGCGTGCTGGCCCAGAGCTTCGCCCGCATCCACAAGGCGAACCTCTTCAACTTCGGCCTGATCCCGCTCACCATCGACGAGGACACCTACGAGAAGATCGAGCAGGGCGACGACATCGAGATCGTCGACGACGTCCGCGAGGCCGTCGAGAGCGGGCAGGAGGAGTTCACCGTCCGCGTCAACGACGACTGGGAGGCGACCGCCCACCTCGACGCCTCCGAGCGCGAGCGCCGCATCCTCTCGGCCGGCGGCAAGCTCGCCTGGACGAAGGAGCAGGCGGAAGGCGGCAGCGGCGCGGCTCCCGCCGACGACTGATCGGCGGCGAGTCTCGTCTCGCCGCTGCGGTCGCGGCGGGACGATGCTGACGACTGATCGGTCGAAGGACTCGTCCCGGGACCGCAGTCTCCGCGGGACGAGGTCGACGACTGATCGGCGGCTCTGGCGGTCTGCGGATTTTTTCGTCTCCGTCCCGGAAGCCACAGGCAGGTCGCTCCAGTCAGCCGGACGGGGTGTGGCCGCGGAACTGATTACGGACCGTCCCGTACGGCCGCGTGTGACGACCGCACCGGAGACACGGGGGGACGTCGAGATCAGGAGCGCGGAGCGCGCGGACCTGCTCGCGGTCAAGCGGATCGAGAACGCCTCGTTCCCGCAGCCGTGGCCGTACGACGCGTTCGAGCGCTACCTCGACGCGCCCGGTTTCCTCGTCGCCGTCGAGCCGGACGGGGGGCGGGACGCCGACGGGGGCGACGCCCTCGATTCGGCGGACGTGGTCGGCTTCGTCGTCGCGGACCTCGTCCCGAACCACGGCGAGGGGCTGGGCCACGTCAAGGACCTCGCCGTCCACCCCGACCGGCGGGGCGACGGCGTCGGCGAGTCGCTGCTCGCGGCGGCGCTCGGCACGCTCTCGGCCCGGTCGGCCGCGAGCGTGAAACTGGAGGTCAGAGAGAGCAACGAGGCGGCCCGGTCGCTGTACGAGAAGTTCGGCTTCCAGCCGCTCCGGCGGGTGCCGCGGTACTACGACGACGGGGAGGACGCACTGATTCTAGTGCGAGAGCTTCGCTAGCCCGGGATGCGTGGTATCCGGGCCGCGATACCCTTTTACCCGCGCGACGGCTACGGTATTCGATACGATGGTGGGGACGGACCCGGACGGCGCGTTGCTCGATCACGCCCAGGACAAGATAGTCGTGATCGACGCCGACGGGACGTTCACCTACCTGAACCGCGCGACGGAGCGCATCCTGGGGTACGACCCGGAGGCGCTCGTCGGCGAGAACGCGTTCGACTACATCCACCCCGACGACGTGGACCGCGTCCGGGCGACGTTCGAGCGGACGGTCGCGGCCGAGGACGAGGTCGTCGAGACGTCGATCGAGTACCGCCACCGCGCGAGCGATGGCTCCTGGGTGCAACTGGAGAGCCGGTTCTCGAACCGGGCCGTCCCGGAGATGGGCGGCTACGTCGTCAGCTCCCACGACGTCTCCGACCGCGTCGAAGCCGAGCGCGAGCGCGACGAGACGGAGGCGCGCCTCCGGGAGATCGCAGCGAAGACCGCCGACGTGCTCTGGATGTTCTCGGCGGACTGGGACGAGCTACTGTTTCTCAACGACGCGTTCGAGCGCGTGTACGGCGGGTCCGTCGGGGGCGTCGAGGCGGACCCCCGGGCCTTCCTGGACGCCGTCCACCCGGACGACCGCCCGGGGGTCGAGGAGGCGATGGCGCGGCTGTCGGCCGGCGAGTCCGTCGACATCGAGTACCGCGTCAACCCGGAACAGAACTTCAACCAGTGGGTCTGGGCGCAGGGCGAGCCGATCGTCGATGACGGCGAGGTAGTCCGGGTCGTCGGGTTCAGCCGCGACATCACGGACCGCCGCCGCCGCGAGCGCCAGCTCTCGGTCCTCGACAACATCCTGCGGCACAACCTCCGCAACGACCTCAACACGGTGCTCGGGCAGGCCGACCTGATCGCCGAGAACCCGGACGAGGCGGCGACCGAACGGACGGCGGTGATCCGGGAGGTCGGCGAGGACCTCCTGCAAACGGCCGAGAAGCAACGCGAGACCATCGAGTTACTGACGGGGCCGACCGGCTCCGAGACCCTCGAACTCGGGACGCTCGTCGACCACGTCGTCGCGGACGCCCGGGACCGGTTCCCGGGGGCGGACATCCAGACGGTGCTGCCCGAGACGCTCCGTGGCTGTGCCCTCCCGGAGGTGGAGGTCGCGCTGTCCGAACTGGTCGAGAACGCGGTGAAACACAGCGGTAGCGACCGGCCGAGCGTCCGGATCACCGGCGCCTACCGGGGCGACGAGGTGGCGGTCTCGGTCCACGACGACTGCTCGCCGCTCCCGGAGTACGAGTACCGGGTGCTGACCGGCGACCACGAGATGGACGACATCTACCACAGCAGCGGCCTCGGTCTGTGGCTGGTGTACTGGGTGGCCGACCTCTCCGGAGGGAGCGTCGACTTCTCCAGCGGGGACTCGGGCAACACGGTCACGCTCGTACTGCCGAGGCCGAGCGGTTCCACGTCGGCGTACTGACGGGGGTGTCGGGGGGCGGGAAAAGCGACCGCCCCTCGATCAGCGCGGGATCTGGGGGTCGTCGGGGTACTCCAGTTGATCCCAGTTCAGTTACTGAAACCGGACACCATCGGTCCAATGGCGTAGCCAATCGTCAGCGTCGGACTACGGCGGAGCCGACCTCCGTATGAAGCGTTTTGACGCTGGAGGCGCTCCCTCGGGGTATGGGATACGCCTGTCCGGTCTGCGAGACGCCCCAGGCGGACGCCGAACACCTCGCCAACCACCTCGCCTTCACGGCGATGCTCGGCCGCGACGACCACGAGGCGTGGCTGGACGACCACGCCCCGGGCTGGGACGAGGACGACCCGGAGACGCTCGGCGAGCGGGTCGCCGAGTTCGCCGACGACGCGGAATACCACGAGGTGTTCGAGGAGAGCGGCACCGGCCACGACCACGGCGCGACCTTCGAGGACGAACTGGAGCGGCAGGTCGGCGGGCGCGGCGCGGCGGGCCGCGGAGCGGCCGGGCGGGGCGACCTCACCGGCGACGCGCGCGAGGTCATGGCCGAGGCGCGGGCGATGACCGAGCGGATGTACGACGACGGCGACGAGGCGACCGAGGACGCCGAGGGGGACGACGGGGACGCCGACGCTGACGGCGACGCGACCGACGGCGACGGGAACGGCCCGGACGGAAAGGGGTAACTACCTCCCCCGGCGAGTGGGGGGTATGCAGACCACAGGGTTTCTCTCGCCGGGCAGCGAGGAGGAGGTCGCCGAACTCGCGGACGACGTGGGGCCGGCGGCACAGGTCGTCGTCCGCGAGACGGCGAAGGCCATGGAGTTCGACCGCGAGGAGTACGACGAGCGGGTGACCGGCGACGTGGTACTGACCGCGCGGGACGCGCTGTTCGCGTCGCTGCTGGAGGTGCGGGTCGGCACGCGCGAGGAGTTCGAGGAGTGGGCCGACGGGTTCGACGGCGAGGTCGTCGAGACGGGCAGCGACAACGTCGACAACGTCGTCTGGCACGCGTTCGGCGACACCGCGGTCGCCGCGACGTTCCAGGACGAGACGGACGCCGCCGTGTCGACGCTCCGGCGGCAGGCGTTCGGCCGTCTGTACGACGACCTCGTGTAGCGGAACGGCTTTTTCCGACCGGCACGACCGTGCGACCACATGACTGACAAGGACGACGCAGCCGCGACCGACCGACCCGCCGTCCGCGCGGACGGCGGGACCGACCCGGACGCAGCCGACCACGACTGGCCGGTGGTAGAGTCGGTGACGGAGTACGACACGCCGTGGTACCGGGGCGGCTACGACCTCGTCGAACAGCCCGACGGGAGCCGGAAGCGCTACTACTGGGCCGAACTCCCGCCGGCAGTGGTCGTCGTCGCGGTGACGGAAGGGGAGATGGTGTTCGTCGAGCAGTACCGGCCCACGGTCCGGGAGGCACAGCTCGAACTCCCCGCGGGCATCGTCGAGGGCCACACCGACGGCGACGCCCACGGCGAGGGCGTCGTACCGCGGGAGGGCGGCGAGAGCTACGAGAGCGCCGCCGCCCGCGAACTACGGGAGGAAACCGGCTACGCCCCCGACGAGACGACGCTGCTCCAGCGCTACGACGTCGCCACGGGCATCATGCGCCACGAGCGCGGGATCGTCTTCGCGGAGGGGCTGACCGAAGTGGGGACGGACCTCGACGACAACGAGTTCCTCTCCGTCGAGCACGTCCCGGTCGACGCGGCGCTGGAGGCCGCGCGGACGCTCCCGACGAACGACGCCACCGTCGAGGGCGTCCTGCTCGCGAAGGAGGACGGCTACCTGTAGCCACCGGCCCCGACCGTCCGGTATCGCCGGGCTTTTCGACGCGCTCGCCGAGCGGAGCGTATGGACGCCGAGATACCGCCCGAGCGGGTGCGGGAGCTACTGGCCGGCGACGAACGGGTCGCGGTCGTCGACATCCGCTCGCCGACCGCGTTCCGGCGCGGCCACGTGCCGGGTAGCGTCAACGTGCCGTTCCCGCAACTCGCCACGCGGGCCGCGGAGTTCGGGGACGCCGACCACGTCGTGACCGTCTGTCCGCACGGGAAATCGAGCGTCAGGGCCGCGCGGCTCGTCGCCGCACACGAGGCCGTCGACGCCGCGGTGTACAGCATGGCCGGCGGGCTGGAGGCGTGGGACGCCGAACTCGACCGCGAGAATGGAGGGGAAGCCCCCGACGCGCCGTTCTAACCGGGCCGGCAGTCGGGACCGGTCGGGCTACCCGGGAGGCGATCAGGCGACGTTGAAGCCGCGGTCGCGGAGGAAGTCCTCGACGCGACCGGAGTGGTTGCCCTGGAGCTCGATCTGGCCGTCCTCGACCGTGCCGCCGCAGGCGAACTTCGACTTCAGGTCCGAGGAGAGGCTGTCCAGGTCCACGTCCTTGGGGTCGAACCCTTCGATGATCGTTACCTCCTTACCGTATCTTCGCTCGTCAATGCGGATGGAGATCTGCTGGGACTCCTTGGCGACGTCCTCGCAGACGCAGAGTTCCTCAGGCAGCCCGCACGTCGAGCAGACTTCCGACATTACAGCTACGGGTACGAAAGCGCCCTATTAAACACTGTCGGGACCTGTCCCCGTCGCGGGCGTTCTCGGGAAGCGACCGCAACGAGGCATCCGGCGAGGTGCCGGTCGGCGACGGCGAGTGCGGGTGCCGACCGGTCGTCCGCGGCTCACACGCCGTAGACCGCCATCCCGATGCCGACGACGATGAGCGCGAAGATCAGTAGCGTCACGACGAGGAAGAAGGTGTCAGCGCCGTCCATAGTTTCGCCAACGGGAACACGTCACATAAGCGTGGCCCCGCGCGGGGTCGCCGCCGGGCAGTCCCGCGGGCGGCGGACGCCGCGACGGGAGCCGCCGCTACGGGAGCGGAAAACGAAGGATTCGTTCCGCGACGGCGTTACTTCGCGCGACCCTGGTCGGAGGAGTTGCTCGGGCGGGTGTGCTCGGTGCCCTTGCCCTTCTCCGAGAGGCCGCGGTTCTTCGTGCCGGCGCTCGTGAGGCCGCGGAACGCGCGGTTCTTGTGCGCGTCGTCGCAGATCCAGTTGAGGTCGTCGTCGTTCTCGATCGCGGGGTGCTCGGGGTCGAGCATGATTACCTCGAACCACTTCTGGCTGCCGTCCTCGCCGACCCAGTAGGAGTTGAGGACGCGCAGGTTGCGGAACTTCCGGGAGGAGCGCTCCTCGGCGATCCGCTGGAGGTTCTTGCGGCGGGTGATCGCGTTGACACCCTGGCGCTTCGTCCGGCGGCCGGCGCGGAACCGCTCCTTGCGGGCCGAGCCCTTGCGGACGCTGACGCGGGCGACGACGACGCCCTGCTTCGCCTTGTAGCCCAGTTCGCGGGCCTTGTCGAGGCGGGTCGGGCGCTCGACGCGCTCGATGGCGCCCTGGTCGCGCCACTCCTGTTTTCGCTGCCACTGGAGTTCGGCGAGATCGCCGTCCTCCGGGTCCTTCCACGCTTCCTTGATGTGTGAGTAGAAGCTTCGTGCCATGGTTATCACCACGGGCGCTTGTGGTTCAGCCGGTCGAACCGGCCACATTCCGTCCCGAGTACACGGGTGCCCGCTGGTGCCCGTCGTCCAGCGAGTTGTCGGACGTACTCGACTTCAGCGCTTAAGGCCTTCGAAACGACCGTCGGCGGGGGCTCAGGACTCGGCGGAGGTGGCGTCCGCCGGCTCGACCGTGACCGACCCGTCGGCCTCGACGACGACGACGTAGCCGTCGTACCGGAACTCGACGCGTCCGACCGCGCGCGGGACGCCGCCGACGGGGGCAAACAGCGCGTCGAGCGCGTCCAGGTCGACGACGTCGTTCAGGGGCGGGGTGAGGTCGACGGGGTCGACCCCCTCGGCCTCGGCCACCGATTCGACGACCCGCTCGCTCGGTTGCCACTTCGAAGTTAGCTCCGCCTCGGCGTCACTCATTGTCCGTACTGTAACGTAGCGCAGTATAAATTCGACGGCCGATTTCGCCGCCGACCCGCCTAGGTGCCTAGGCTGATCGTTCTTTGTCACGGGCATTGTAGGATTCGACGTCCGGAGATGAGCGACGACCACGACGGCGACTCCCCCGGCGACGCCCGCCCGGACGGCGGCGGCACGACCCCGCCCTCGCTGGACACCGTCTTCGACCTGCTGTCCGACCGGCGGCGGCGGTACGCTCTCTACCACCTCGTCGAGGCGGGGCCGACCACCGTCGAGTACACGAGCCTCGCCGAGCGGGTCGCCGACTGGGAAGCCGACGGTGACGAGGCGTCCGCGGACCGCGTGGAGACGGTCGCGGCCGACCTGTACCACTCGCACCTGCCGAAACTGGACGCCGAGAACGTCGTCGACTTCGACCCGCGGTCCGGCGTCGTCCGGTACCGGGGCCAGCCGACCGTCGAGGAGTACGCGGAACACGCCGCCCACCAGGAGCTCCCCGAGGGCTGACCCCGAACACGTTCGCCGAGGTTTCCAGCGGGTGGGAAGCCGCCGGCCCTACAAGGCCGGGAGGTGCGAACCCCCGCCTGTATGAAGGTACAGCGACAGACCATCGCGAAGGTGCTCGTCGTCGTCTTCGTGGCGAACCTGGTCGTCATGGGGGCCGGCGCGTGGCTCTCCTACCAGGCCGCCCCGCCGATACCCGACGCCGTCGAAAACGAGAACGGCGAGACGGTCGTCACCGACGAGAACGTTCGCGAGGGCAAGAAGGCGTTCCAGCAGTACGGGCTGATGAACCACGGGTCGATCCTCGGCAACGGCGCGTACTACGGCGTGGACTACACCGCCGACACGCTGGACTTGAAAGTCCAGCACATGCGGGACTACTACGCCGAGCAGCGCCACGGGACGGCGTACGACGACCTCTCGGCCGAGCGGCAGGCCGCGATCGACGAGCGGGTCGAGCAGGACCTCGACGGCGACGGGTCCGAGCGCGAGTACACCGCCGCCGAGACGTACGCCCACGAGCAGGTGCGCGAGACGTACGTCGAGCGCTACCACGAGGGCGACGCCGAGCGCGGCGTGCCGGCGGGGATGATCGAGTCCGAGGAGGACGCCCGCCAGTTCGCCGACTTCGCGCTGTGGACGGCGTGGATCTCCCACACCGATCGGCCGGCCGGCGACCACTCCTACACCAACGAGTGGCCGTACCAGCCCGCCGCTGGCAACGAACCGACCGCGGGGACGATGACCTGGAGCGTCATCTCGGTCGTCCTGCTCGTCGCGGGGGCGGGGATCGGCGTCTGGCTCTACCGCTCGGTCGACCTCCCCGAACCGGACACCGACGGGATCGAGGTTCCGAGCCCGGACGACGTCGACGTGTTCCCCAGCCAGATCGCCGCCTCGAAGTTCGTGCTGGTGGCGGCGGGGCTGTTCCTCGGGCAGGTGTTGCTCGGCGGGCTACTCGCTCACTACTACATCGAGCGCGACGCCTTCTTCGGGCTTGGCGAACTGCTCGGGATCGACTTCCTCTCCCTGATCCCCTTCGCCATGGCCAAGACCTGGCACCTCGACCTGGGGATCCTCTGGATCGCCACGCTGTGGCTCGGGGCGGGCCTGTTCCTCCCCGCGCTGCTGACGGGCTACGAGCCGAAAAACCAGGCGAAGTACGTGAAGGGCCTGCTCGCCGCCTTGGTCGTGGTCTCGGTCGGCGGCCTCGCCGGCATCTGGCTGGGCGCGAACGGCTACATCGACGGCGACCTCTGGTGGATCCTCGGCAACGAGGGGCTGGAGTACCTCGAAGTCGGCCGGCTCTGGCAGTTCGGCCTGCTCGCCGGCTTCGTCGGCTGGGCGGCGCTGGTCGCCCGCGGGTTCAAGCCGCTGCTGGACCGCGAGCCCCGTTACGGCCTCGCGCACATGATCCTCTACGCCGGCGGCTCCATCGCGCTGCTGTTCACCGCCGGCATGCTGTACACCCCCGACACGAACATCGTCGTCACGGAGTTCTGGCGCTGGTGGGTCGTCCACATGTGGGTCGAGGGGGCCTTCGAGTTCTTCATCGTCGCCATCGTCGGCCTGACGCTGGTGTCGATGAACCTGCTGAAGAAGTCCTCCGCGGAGAAGGCCGTCGCCTTCGAGGCCATGCTCGTGATGGGCAGCGGCGTCATCGGCGTCTCCCACCACTACTGGTGGATCGGCCAGCCCGACGTGTGGCTCCCCCTCGGGAGCATCTTCTCGACGCTGGAGCTGATCCCGCTGGTGTTCATCCTCTACGAGGCGCTCGGCGAGTACCGCGCGATGCGGGGCGCGGGCGAGTCGTTCCCCTACACGCTCCCGTTCGCGTTCATCGTCGCCAGCGGGCTGTGGAACTTCGTCGGCGCAGGCGTGCTCGGCTTCTTCATCAACCTCCCGATCATCAACTACTACGAGCACGGCACCTACCTCACCGTCGCCCACGCCCACGCCGCGATGTTCGGCGCGTTCGGCTTCCTCGCCATCGGGATGGCGACGTACCTCCTCCGGGTCACCACCCGGAGTGCGGCCTGGAGCAGCCGCCGGCTCTGGTGGGCGTTCTGGACGTGGAACGTCGGCCTCGCGCTGATGGTCGTCGTCTCCCTGCTCCCGGTCGGCTTCCTCCAGCTGGAAGCCGCCTTCGCCGGGAACTACGCCGCCGCGCGGAGCCTGGCGTTCTACGACGGTTCGCTCATCCAGTTGCTGTTCTGGGCCCGGATGCCGGGCGACGCGCTGATCATCCTCGGCACCGCCATCTTCGGCTACGACGTGGCGGTGAAGCTCCGCCACCAGCGGACGCCGGTCGGCGACGACGAGAAGCAACGCACCCCGATCTCCGACAGGGTGTTCGCCGAGAGCGACGACTGAGGCCGCGTGCTCTCGCCGGTTCCCGGCGATCACCCGCACCGCTACCGGGGAACGGTGAGAGCAGACGCGACGGGCCACCCTCTTTTCGCCGCCGTCACCCGCCGCGGTCGTAGGGCGTAACGCCCCACGCCGCGACCCCCGCCGCCAGGAGCGACAGGACGACCCAGAGCGCGAGGGAGGCGGCGCTCACCAGCGGCGCGGCGGGCCGGGAGACCGTCTCGGCGACGGGCGCGACGACGTAGGTCACCACCAGCCCGCGGTACGCGCTCGCGGGGCTCACCGCGAGATACCACGGCAACGCCGCCCCGCCGACGACGCCCCGGCCGAGGCCGACCACGACCAGCAGGTCAGCGCCGAGCGACACCGCGACGACGAGCGTGAGGGCGGCGACGAGGCCGCGCCGGGCGGTCCGGACGAGCGCCGACAGGAGGACGACCAGCGCGAGCACGACGGCGGCGAAGGCCGCGGTCAGGACGACGAAGCGCAGGTAGTACACCGGCGAGTCGAGCCCGCGGTACTGGGCCAGCACGTCGGCGGGCGGGTCGGCCGTCGACACCGTCAGCCCCGCCACGAGCAGCGACCCGACGACGACGAGCAGCGTCCACGCGAGCCGCCCGCAGTAGACGCCCGCGACGTACGTCCCGGAGCCCAACGGGAACGTCCGGAGGACGGCCGTCTCCCCGCGGGCGCGGTCCGCGAGCACCGCGCGGTAGCCGACCGCGGCCGCCAGCACCGGGACGAGGAGTTCGACCGGCGTCAGCAGCGTCAGCGCGAGCGGCACGTAGCCGTTCGGCGCACTCGCGACGCCGAGCCCGACGACCGCCGCGAGGAAGCCAGCGGCGAGCAGCCAGACCGCCCGGCTCCGCCGCAGCGTCGCGAGTTCCCGCTCGAAGACCTTGGTGAACCGCTCCGCGTCGACCACGGTCAGGTCACCCCCGTCCGGACCGTCGCCTCCGTCCCGACCGCCTCGAAGAAGGCGGCGGCAAGCGAGTCCGTCCCGGTCCGCTCGACCAGTTCCGCCGGGCTCCCGCGGGCGACGACCCCGCCCCGGTCGAGGACGAGCACGCGGTCGGCGTCGGCCGCGGCGGTCAGGTCGTGGGTCGTCAGGAGCACGGCCGTCCCGCCCTCGGCCCGCGTCGCGGCGGCCTCGAACACCCGCCGGGTCATCCGGGGGTCGAGCCCGCTCGTCGGCTCGTCGAGCACGGCGAGCGCAGGGTCGCCGAGGAAGCCAGTCGCGAGCCCGAGCAGCCGCCGCATCCCGCCCGACAGCGCGTCGACCCGCCGGTCGGCGGCGCCCGCCAGCCCGACCCCCGCCATCGCGGCCTCGACGTCCGTCGGGCCGTCGAGGAGGTCGGCGTAGAAGCGGAGCGTCTCCGCGACGGTGAGGGAGGGGCGGAACCGCGGGGCCTGCGGGAGGAAGCCGACCGGGCGCTCGCCCGTCGCGGCCAGGGCGACGTCGCCCGCGTCGGGGCGGCGCAGGCCGGCGACGACTTCGGCGAGCGACGTCTTCCCCGAGCCGTTCGGGCCGACGAGCGCCGTCACCGTGCCGGGCGGAAAGCGGGCGGAGACGTCCTCGAAGACCGTCACCTCGCCGAACGAGAGGGACACGCCGTCGACCGCGAGGACCGGGTCGGCCTCCGGGCGACGGTCGGCTGTCCGATCAGTCATCCGTCCGTCGCTTCGGACGCGGGCGACCTAAGCGTGCTGCCGCGGGCGCGGCCGCCGCCACGGCGTCGCCGGTGTGCCTTTATCGCCGGCAGCCGTAGCCCACGGTGATGCACTCGCGGCACCTGGCCGTGGCCGTCGCCGCCCTCGTCGTGCTCGGCGCGGTCCCGTTCTGGGTCGCGCCGGACCGCGGGGCGGCGACGGTCCCCTTCGAGCAGACCAAACAGACCGGGCTGCCGGAACACGTCGTCCGCGAGGCCGAGACCACCCCGCTCGTGATCCCGCGGGCGGAGGTGTACTACTCGCAGTACCGCTACGTCGTCGGCTACCACGGCGTCACGTCGCTGGTCGCGTCGCTCCGGGCACAGGGGAAGGCGGCGTTCGGCCCGCCGATGCGGACGTACGTCTCCGACTTCTCCGGGATCGACCTCTCGCTGACCGACGAGGGGCACCTCCGTGCCCCGGAGGCCGCGCCGACGAAGTGGGTACCGGCCCGGGAGGCGTACTTCGTCGTCGGCAGCGACGCGTCGATCCCGACCCGCGACGCCGCCATCGTGCCGTTCTCGGAGCGGCGGGACGCCGCCGCCTTCGCCGACCGGCACGGCGGCGAGGTGCGGCGGTGGGCGGGCGCGAAGCGGGCGGGGGTCGGCCGCCTCGACCGGACGACCGCGGAGTGGGAGCGGACCGTCGCGGGGCGACTGGCCGACGCGAACGCGACCGCGTCACGGGCGGCCGACCTGCTCGACCGCCCCGTCTCCGTCGTCGTCGGCCGGGACGCGCCGACGCTCGCCGCCGCCGTCGAGCGGGCACCGCCCGACACCACCGTCCGCGTGCCCGCCGGCACCTACCGCGTCGACGGCCTCCGGGTCGACAAGCCGCTCACGATCCGCGGCGCGGGGGCAAACGAGACGCGCGTCGTTGGCGACGGCAACGGGAGCGTCGTCACGGCCGGCGCGGCGCGGACCGCCGTGGCGGACCTCGCGCTCGCCGGGGTCGGCGGGAACCGCAGCGGGGCCGACCGCGACGTCGACGTGCCCGTCGCCGAGGACGCCTGGAACTACGATATCTGGAAGGTCCACGGCTACGGCGACGCCGCGGTCGTGTTCGACGCCGCGGGCGGGTCGCTCGTTGCAGACGTCCGGGTCAACACCACGTCGAACGGCGTGATCGCCCGCAACAGCCCGAACGTGACCGTGTCGAACCTCACGCTGTACGGGACGAAGCGGTGGGACGACGGGTTCATCGGCGTCGTCGCGCTCGGCGGCCGCGCGGTCGTCCGGGACTCGACGTTCCGCGGCGGCAAGGTCGGCGTGTACGCCCACGAGTCCGACGGCGTCGTCGTCTCGAACGCCCGGATGGAGGGGATGATGGTCGGCGTGTTCGACTTCTACGGGGTCCGGACGACGGTGACGAACTCCACGGTCGAGGACACCTGGAACGCCGTCTACGTCGAACACCGGTCGTACGGCACGGTGGTCCGGGGGAACCGCCTGCGGAACAGCCGCAACGGCGTCCTCGTCGCCGGGCAGGCCAACTACGTCGCCGAAAACACGCTGGTCCACAACCGCAACGGGATCGCCGTCCGCGGGGGGTTCTCCCGATACGAACGCAACGTGGTGGCGTACAACCGGCGCGGGTTCCGCGCGATGTCGTTTTTCCCGACCAACCGGGTGAGCGGGAACGACGTCGTCGGGAACGGTCGCCCCGCCGAGATAGACGCGTTCAACGTGCTCCACGTCTGGCGCGGGAACCACTGGGCGGGCGCGCCGGGCGTCGACGCCGACGGCGACGGGCGGCTCTCCCGGTCCTACCGGCCGACCGGCACCGTCGACAGCCGCGTCGCGGACGCCCCCGGCACGCCGACGCTCGCCCGGTCCCCGACCGTCTCGTTCATCCGGGCGCTCCGGGACGTGGTCCCGGGGATCCGCGGCGGGGGACTGGTCGACGCCGGGCCGCGCGCCCACCCGACGCGCCCCGGCACGGTCGCCCGCGTCGTCGGGGCGTACGACGGCGTCGGGCAACACGCCGACGACGACCCGTGGGACTTCCGGCAGTGACTGGCTATCCCTCCCCTTCGGACTGGTACGGTTCGCCCACGGCGTTGCGCGGCAGCAGGTTCATCAGTTCGCTCTCCAGTTCGTCCGCGCTGTCGAACCGCTCCGCGCTGGAGCCGTCGAGCACCTCGCTCATGTTCGCCTCGCCGTCGGCGAGGCTGAGCGTCACGTCGTCGTACTCGTCGATGGCCGCTTCGCGCGAGACGGGGTAGTCGAGGTCCGAAAGGAGCGCGTCGGTCTCGTTCAGCTTGACGGTCCGAGCCATATGGCCGGGTACGCCGCCCAGCGGCTTAGGCGTGTACCGGTGGCTACCGTACCTGTCGCGAACCGAAAAAGAGGCCGCCCTCAGCCCTCGTAGCCCGCGTACTCCATCAGGTCCGCGAAGATGTCGGAGTCCATCGCCGACTCGTAGACGATGCCGCCGACCATCCCGCCGGGGTAGACGTCGCCGTTCATGGCGTGGCTGACCTTGTGGCAGTGCATGAGGTAGATGCCGGGGTCGGCGTCGGCCTCGAACTCGAGGGTGTGGCGTTCCGCGGGCGCGATGTTCGTGATGTCCATCTCGTGCTGTGCGGCCTCCGGGACCTGCCCGCCGTCCTTCGCCACGCGCCGGAACCGGTGGTTGTGCATGTGGATCGGGTGGGACATGTACCCGTTGTTGGCGATGTGCACCCGGACGGTGTCACCCTCGGAGACGATGAGCGGCGACCCGTCCTCGGGGTGGAGCGTGCGCGGCGCGACCTTCCCGTTTATCGTGAACACGTCGGGGTCGCGGTCCCGGGGGCTGTAGCTCACGTCCTCGCCGGCGAACTGGCGGTTGATCCGCGAGTCCCAGTCCTTGACCGTCAGGAAGTACTCCCGGTCGGCCGGTTCGTACCCCTCGGGGTCGACACGGAAAATGCCGTACATCCCCATGTCGATGTGCCGGTGGGTCTGGTAGTGGCAGTGGTACACGTGGGTCCCGGGGGTGTTGGCCGGGATCTCGTAGGTGTGTTTCTCGCCCGGCGGCACGGTGATGCCCGTGGTCGTCGGGACGCCGTCGTTCTCCCAGGTCTTGCGCACGCCGTGGAAGTGGACCGTGTGCGGGTGGTTGCCGTCAGTGTTGTCGAGGGTCACTTCCATGTCCTCGCCCTCCGTCGTCCGGATGATCGGCCCGGGGACGCTGGGGTCGCGGTCGTCGGCCTGCCACGCCCACACCTGCGGCAGTTCGACCGGGCCGCCCATCGTCTCGATGGGGTGAGCCTGGTGGACCGCGGGCACCGAGGACAGCGTCAGCTGATTGTCCTGCTCGTCGACGTTGACGATCTCCGGCGGGGAGGTGGTCGGCAGGTCCTGTGCCGCCGCGGTGGCCGTCGTACTGGTCGACCCCGTGTTGCTGGTCGGGGCCGAACAGCCGGCCACCGCGCCGACGCCCGTCGCGCCGGTCGCCGCGATGAATGCTCGCCGTGACATACCGTCTCCAGGGGCACCGATGTCCGTCATTGTACACCTGAACGTGAGAACTCCGCATAAAAGAGGGCGATCCGGATTCCTGAGATCTGAGAATAGCCCTCCCGCCGCGTCGACGGGCGGACGTGCGGGACGGTCCGCGCCGCCTCGGTGCCCCTGGAGAGAGCGACGGCCGGACGACTGCCCCGCTGTTTGCGGATACGTACCACGCCCGGGTGAGTCCTACGCCGTACGTGTTCGTCCGCGGCCGACGAACGGTCACACCGAGTTCAGTAATACATAGTTAATCGGTAAAATCCATGCGTCCGTTAACTATTTCTGCCAATCTCGTGATCGAGCATTCGTAAAAAGTGAGAATAAACAGCTACTCGGCCAGCAGCCGGTCTGCGGCCGAGCGGGCGACGGCGACGAACCGCCGCCGACGCGACGCATGAACGGCCCCGGTCGGCTCGTCGAGGCGCTCGCACGGCGGACGCTGCTCCGTCGAACGCTGCGACCCGTCGTCGCGTTCGCGGCCGTCGTCGTGGCCGGCGTCGCGGGCTTTAGCGCCCTCGGTGGCGTCGGTGTCGTCGACGCGCTGTTCTGGCTGCTCGACCCGACGAGCATCGAGCTTCACTTCCGGGAGCACGACGGCCCGGCGCGACCGGTCAAGGCCTACGCCATCGTCGTGCTCTCCGGGCTGGTCGTCGCCGGCCTGTGGATCGGCGAGACGCTGTTGTCCGCCGCGTTCGGCGGGCGGATACGGGAGGAACTCAGGGACATGCAACTCGAAGGGAACATCGACGCGCTAGAGGACCACGTCGTGATCTGCGGGTACGGCACGTTCGGGAAGACCGTCGCCGGCCGGCTCCGCGAGGCGGACCGCGACGTGGTCGTCGTCGAACGGCAGGAGGCACAGTACGAGCGGGCGATAGAGGACGGCGTCCTCGCCGTCAGCGGCGACGCCCGGCGGGACGAGACGCTCGTCGACGCCGGCGTCAAACGGGCCGACACCGTCGTCGGCGCGATCGACGACTCCAACGCGAACATCCAGATCTCCATCGCCGCGAGCCAGCTCGCCCCGACGGTCACCCTCGTCGTGCGCGCGGGTGACGAGCGCGACGAGACGCTCGCCCGGCGCGCGGGCGCGGACGAAGTCGTCATCCCGGAGGTCGTCAGCGGCGAACAGGTGTCGACCGACATCTGACGCCGCTGACGCCGCCGCGAACGACGTGCCGTTCGTCCTCAAGGTCCATGGGCACCGCGACGACGAGCAAGCTGTTTCATATATCGGGATATGATTTACAGCCCGAGCAACGACCGCGCTCGGTCCCCGTCCCCGTCGGCGACAGCGGCGGCGATGCCCGGGACGTCGGCGTCGTCGGGCACGAGCTGGGGGTATTTGCGCCGGAAGTAGCCGACCACGTTGTCGACGTCGCGTTCGAGGAACTCCTCGGCGTTCTCGTGGTCGGTCGGGACCGACTGGGGCCAGTCGAAGATCGTGATCCCCTGCTCGTTGACGAAGACGTTGTACTCGCTCATGTCGGCGTGGACCCGCCCCTGGTCGTACGCCTCCGCCAGTTCGTCGAGGATCAGCCCGAGCACCGGGAGGACCTGCTCGTCCTCCAGCCTGGTCCGGGACAGCTCCACCCCGTCTATCTTCTCCATCACGATAGCGTGGCGGTTCTGGTCGACCGGCCTGGGGACGGAAACGTCGGGGTAGACGGCTTCGAGCGCCTCGTACTCGCGCTCGGCCGCCTTGCGCGCGGTGTACAGCCACGAGACGTGTTCGCGGTCGGACGTGTAGTCCCGTTCCTTCATCACCTCGCGGAAGTTGGTGAAGCCCTCGCGGTGATACTTCAGGGCGAGGGGCTTGTACGACTGAACCTCGTACACGTCGCTTTCCTTCCCGACGCCCAGGGAGGAGCCGAATCCGGAGATCGTATCGCGCTCGACGAAGGCATGGAGCGCCAGCGCGTCGTACCCCTCGAACTTCAGCCGGTAACCCTCGTACTGGATCGTCTTGCGCTCTATCAGGTCGCGGTCGAGACACCGGTCGAGGCGGTAGTCGACGTCCTCCTGTGTCAGCCGCGAGAACTCCGGGAGCTTCTCGCGTCGCACCCACTCCGAGAACCGCATCCCCTGTTCGACGCCCGACAGCAGGTAGAAGTCCTCGGGTTCGAGGTCGGGGAGCATCTCGGCGACGTTCTGCACCATAGGGAGCCGTAGCGGGCGGGCGGGTTTAAGCCCGGTGCGTCGGGGCTGTGGGGACGGGTAAACCACTATCGGCTATATGAAATATGGGTTCGGCGGTCGCGCGCCGCTGCACAACGCATTTGCCGCGACCCGCCGTATCGGAGTGCATGACCGACGATTCCGGGCTTGGGTCCCCGCTTTCCGACGACGACTGGCGGCTCGTCCGCGAGGAACGGCGCTCCGGCGCGATGAACATGGCGCTGGACGAGGTCGCCGCGGCGACCGCCTCGTCGGGCGGGCCGCGAACGGTCAGGGTGTACCAGTGGGGCCCGAGCTGTCTCTCGCTCGGCTACCGGCAGGACCCCGACACGGTCGACTGGGCGTACTGCGACCGGAGCGGCGTGGACGTGGTCCGCCGGCAGACCGGCGGCGGCGGGATCTACCACGACACGGTGGCCGACATCTCCTACTCCATCGTCGCGCCGGCCGACGAACTGCCGGGCGACCTCATGGAGTGTTACGACCTGCTCTGTACGCCGATCGTCGAGACGTTCCGCCGGCTGGGCGTGTACGCGGAGTTCGCCGAGGACGACCTGCCGGCGATCCACGAGCCGGCCTGCTACCTCCGGGCGGTCCACCCCGCCCACGACCTGCTCTGTGGCGGGCGCAAGATCAGCGGCAACGCCCAGTACCGCCGGAAGGACGCCGTGATCCAGCATGGGTCGCTGCGGTTCGACCTCGACGTCGACCGGCACCTGAGCGTCTTCTCGAACCCCGAGGCCAGCCGCGAGGAGTTCTCCGGCCGTGTGACGAGCATCACCGACCACGCCGACGTGTCGCGGGAGGAGACCGTCGAGACGCTGGAGGAGTGCCTCGCCGAGTGGGCCGACGCCCGCGACGGCGGCTGGAGCGACCAGGAACTCGACGACGCACGGCTCCGCGCCGAGCGGAAGTACGAGAGCGAGTCGTGGAACCGCCACCGCGAGGACCCGACGTAGGCGGGCGGCGGGCCGCGACGCGCCGGCGGCGCGGAACGAAGTACCTTTGCCGGTCCGGTCGCTCCCCGTACACATGCGAGTCGGAGCACACGTGTCGATCGCCGGCGGCGTCGACAACGCCGTCGAGCGACAGCGCGACGTCGGCGGGAACTGCGGTCAGATATTCACCCACTCCCCACAGGTGTGGCAGGACCCCAACATCGGCGACGACGAGGCCGAGGCGTTCCGGGCGGGGACGGCCGAGAAACTCGACGGGCCGTGGGTGATCCACTCCTCGTACCTCGTGAACCTCTGTACGCCGAAGGACGACCTGCGGGAGAAGTCGATCGACTCGATGCAGAAGGAGGTCGACGCGGCCGACACACTCGGCATCGAATACGTCAACGTCCACCTCGGAGCCCACACCGGCGCGGGCGTCGACGGCGGCCTCGACAACGCCGCGAGCGCGCTGGACGAACTGGACGTGCCCGACGGCGTCACGGTGCTGGTCGAGAGCGACGCGGGGAGCGGCACGAAACTGGGCGGCGACTTCGAGCACCTCGCGGAAGTGCTCGACCGCTCCGAGCAGGACCTGGACGTCTGTCTCGACACCGCCCACGCGTTCGCCGCGGGCTACGACCTCTCGACCGCCGAGGGCGTCGAGGAGACGGTCGCGGAGTTCGACGAGGTCGTCGGGCTGGAGCACCTGGAGTGCGTCCACCTCAACGACTCCAAACACGACTGTGGCACGAACAAGGACGAACACGCCCACATCGGCGAAGGCCTGATCGGCGAGGAGGGGATGCGCGCGTTCATCAACCACCCCGACCTCGCGGACGTGCCGCTCGTGCTGGAGACGCCCAACGAGGACGGCAAGGGCTTCGCCTGGAACGTCGACCGCGTCCGCGAACTCCGCGAGGACTGACGCCGGCAGGTAGCGGGGCACCGCCGGCCGCGAGCCAGTTCGCTTTTACTCGCCGGGGGGCAATCCCGGTTGTGCGACAGTTCGACGCCGAGTACCTCGAACACACCCGCCGCGGGATGTGGGCCGACTCCCGCGCGGCGCTGGCCCCGCTGGGGCTGTCCGACGCCGACCGCGTCCTCGACGTGGGCTGCGGCACGGGGGAACTGAGCCGCGTCCTCGCCGAGGAGTGCCCCGGCGAGGTCGTCGGCGTCGACGCCGACCCGGGGCTGCTGGCCGTCGCCGGCGAGCACGTCCCCGTCGTCGCGGGCGACGCGACGCGGCTCCCCTTCCCCGACGACTCCTTCGACCTGGTGACCTGCCAGGCGCTTTTGATCAACCTGCCCGACCCCGCGGCGGCGGTCCGGGAGTTCGCGCGCGTCTCCCGGGACCGCGTCGCCGCCGTGGAGCCGGACAACGGCGCTGTCAGCGTCGAGTCGACGGTCGACGCGGAGGCCCGACTGGAGGGCCGGGCGCGCGACGCCTACCTCGCCGGCGTGCCGACCGACGTGTCGCTGGGCGGGACCGGCACCCGGCGGGCGTTCGACGAGGCCGGCCTGACCGACGTCGAGACGCGGCGCTACGACCACGAGCGGACCGTCGCGCCGCCGTACTCCGAGCCGGCGCTGGCGGACGCGAAACGGAAGGCCAGCGGCGCGGGGCTGGCCGACGACCGCGCGACGATGCTCGACGGCGACCTCTCGGCGGAGGCGTTCGACGCGCTCCGGAGCGAGTGGCGCGCGATGGGCCGGGACGTGGTCGAGCAGATGCGGGACGGCGACTACCGCCGGACCGAGGTCGTCCCCTTCTTCGTCACCGTCGGGCGGGTGTAAACGGCGGCAGGCGGCGCGCCGTCCGCCTGCAGCGGGGACGGTCCGCCGGCCGCGCTCCGAACCGGAAGCGTTGAACCCCCGGCGTCGGACGGGTCGGTAAGGGATGCGCGTCAGCCACTACTTCGAGTGGGAAGAGCAGATCACCGGCGGGCACGCCCAGTCGGTGCGCCAGCAGCGCCAGATACTCGACCGGCTCGGCATCGAGTACACGACCGAACCGGACCTGTCGGCCGACGTGCTCCACCTCAACAACATGGGGCCCAAGTCCGTCTACTACGCGCGGAAGGCCCGAAAGCGGGGCGTGCCCGTCGTCGTCCACGCTCACCAGACCGCCGAGGACTTCGAGGAGAGCTTCGCGTTCTCGAACGCGCTCGCGAAGCCGCTCCGGCCGTACCTGGAGTACGCGTACTCGCTGGCGGACCTGCTCGTCTGTCCCTCCGAGCACAACCGCGCGGTGATAGAGGAGTACGTCGACGTCCCGACGGTCGTCGTCAGCAACGGGTTCGACCCGGACCGGCTGACCGACTTCGCGGACCTGCGGGCGGAGTACCGCGAGCGGTACGACCTCGACGGCCTCGTCGCGTTCATGGTCGGCCACGTCATCGAGCGCAAGGGGCTGTCCGCGTTCGTCGAGACGGCCCGGGCGATGCCCGACGTCGAGTTCGTCTGGTTCGGCTACCTCGACCCGACGGGCGGCGGCGCGATAGACCGCCTGCTGCGGAGCCGCGAGACGACGAAGACCGTCGAGCGCGCGCCGGCGAACTGCACGTTCACGGGGTACGTCGAGGACATCCGGGGGGCGTTCGCCGCCGGCGACGCCTTCTTCTTCCCGACGAAAAACGAGAACGAGGGGATGGCGCTGCTGGAGGCGATGGCCTGCGGCAAGCCGCCCGTCGTCCGGGACATCCCCACGTTCGAGTGGCTGGAGGACGGCACGCACTGCCTCAAGGCCGAGCGCGACTTCGTCGACCCGCTGGACCGCCTCCGGGACGCCGACCTCCGCGACCGGATCGGCGGGAACGCCGCCGAGAAGAGCGAGCGGTTCGAGATAGCGCAGATCGCCGAGAAGTACGAGGACGTGTACGGCCGCGTGACGTGACCGGCGGGCCGCCGGCGGACGGGAATTTCGCCCGCTGACCCGCCCGGACGCGACCGCCGCCCGTTCCGCGCGGCCGGACAAATGTCAACGTACCGTCGCGGTGATTTATATCGTCCGGCGAGAGATTCGTTGCCGATGACGGGGGTGTACGCGGTCATCGGGGGTAGCGACGGCGTCGGAACGACGACGGCGACGGCGGCGCTCGGCGCGTCGCTGGCCGAGCGAACGCACCGGGTCGCGGTGATAGACGGCGACCGGGACGGACCGTCACTGGGCGGGGCGGTCGGCGTGACGGCCGACGGGCCGACCGTCGAGACGGCGTTGCGGGGACGAGCGTCGCTGTTGGACGCGACGTACCGGGTCTCGCGGAACCTGGACGCCGTGCCCGGCGACGGGTCGGACGACGGGAACGGGACGCGCCTCGGCGCGGCGGCGGACCTGGTCGCCGCGGCGCGGGAGCGATACGACGAGGTTCTGGTCGACGTGGGCGCCGGCGAGACCCTGGAGACGGCGCTGTGGGCGGCGCTCGCCGACCGCGCGCTGTTCGTGTCGACGCCCGACGACGACGCGCTGGCGGGCGTCGCGACCGGCCGGCACGCCGTCGAGTACCTCGGGACGCCGGTCGAGGGCGTCGTGCTGAACCGGGTCGCGGCGGACGACGCCCCGGACGTGGACGCCGTCGCGGCCCGGGTCGACGCGCCGGTCGTCGCCGCCCTGCCGTACGACGAGGCCGCGGTGGCCAGTTCGGCGGTTGGCGCGCCGGTCATCGACCACGACCCTGACAGCCCGGTGGCCGCCGCCTGCTGGGAGCTGGCCGGGCGGCTCGGCGACGGCGACCTCGCGGACGACCCCGTCGTCCCTGCGGCGCTTGCCGACGGCCCCGTGGAGGGGACTGCGGCCGAGGACGACGACCCGACGGCCTCGGAGGACGCGGGGCGGTCCGACGACGGGTTCGACTGGGCCGCCCGCGAGTCCGGGGACGACGGGCCGGCGAACGCCGACTCCGGGCCGGGGACCGACGAGCAAGCGGATGTCGCCACTGCGCAGGACGGCGAAGACGGGGGTGCGACGCCGACCGACGAGGAGGCGGTCGCCGCGGCGTTCAAAGAGCGGATGGACAACGTGCGGGACCAGCAGGGGTCCGACCGGGAGGCGGAGCAGGGCCGCCCCGGCGAGGGGCGGGGCCTCCTGACCCGCCTGCTCGACTAAACCACGTCGCCCCGGACCGTCGCACCCTCCTGCTCGGCGCGCCAGGCGTGGATCTCGCCCGCGGCGGTCTCGGCCTCCTCGGGGTCGAGGCCGAGCATTTCGAGGGATTCCGACAGCGTCGGGAAGGGGAGTTCGCTCGCCCGCAGTTTCGCCATGGCGTCCTCGCTCCGGGTCCCGTCGACCCACAGGCACGCGCCGCGGGGGTCCAGTATCTCCTCGTACGCGCCGCGGTCGACGGCACCGCGGAGCCGCTGGGTGACGTTGTCCTCGAAGCTCGCGTTGCACACCTCCAGGTGGATCGGCTCGTCGTCGTCGACCAGGTGGGCGGCGAGGCACTTCTCGGGCGCGGCGTGGCCGTTCGGGTTCGCCCGCAGCAGGTCGGGGTGTTCGTCGGCCCACTCGGCGCGGACGGACTTCCCGACCCCCTGAATCCCGTGGGAGTCGACGAACTCCGCCTCGCGGTCGGCGTCGCCGTCCATGAGGATGTCCTTGGTGAGGTACACGTCCAGCCGCTCGACGGGGTCGAGGCCGAGCGCCACGTCGCCGTACACCCACACCTCGCGGACGGGGACGGGCATCGGCTCGGTCTCGACGGCGTCGACGATCGCCTCGACGCGGTCGAGCGCGTCGTCGCGGTCCAGGCCGGTCATTGCCCGCCGGTAGTGCCCCGACCGGCAAAACGCCTTCGTGCTGGTGTCACCGTGGAGTCTCCGCGCCGCTCGGGACCGCGGCGATGGGACCCACCAGACTGTTTTTGTAAGCTACCGTCGAAGACGACGCCATGGAGCGACGCACGTTCGGCGGGGACGCCGACGGCGCCGAGGACCTCGTGTTCGTCCTCGGCTGGGGGAACAAGCTGTTCCACGAGAACGTCCGCTGGCTGGTCGACGAACTGGTCGACGCCGGCTACCGCGTCCACGCCTTCCGCATCCCGACGACGATCCGCGACTTCCGGAGCGAGTACGTCGAACCCGTCGCGGAGTTCGTGCGCGACCTGGACGGCTACCGCCTGCTCTCCCACAGCACGGGCGGGCTGATCGCCGCCCACCTCGACGGCGCGACGCGGCGCGTCTACCTCAGCCCGTTCTGGGGGTTCCCGGAGGGACCGGAGGAGCCGCTGTACGACCTGCTGGCGAAGCTGCCGGTGAGCGCCGAACTGCTCCCCGCGGGGACCGCCGACCGCGAGGCCCTCGGCGACCTGGCGACGGACCGCCAGCTGGAGACCGGGGCCGACGCCGCCGCGCCGACGTGGATCCGGGAGTGTCTGGACGCGCAGGCGAACCTGCCGCCGATCGACGACGACGCCGTCGTCTTCTGCAGCCTGCGGGACCGCGTCGTCAGCACGCGGGCCATCGGGGAGCGCGTCCCCGCGGACCGGGTCGTGCTGTACGACGGCGGCCACGAGCTGTTCTCCTCGTCGTCGCGGGAGCGCCACCTGCCGACGCTGCTCGCCGCGCTGGAGGAGGGCGCGGCGGCCGTCCGGGAGCGGTAAGCTCGGGCCAAGGCGGGGGATACGGAGGCCCCTCCCGAGACGAAACCGTGATGGGCGGCGCTCGGCAAGGGACCGGTAATGGACTGCGACAAGTGCGACCGCGAGGCGGTGATGCACGCGGCCTACTCCGGGTCGCACCTCTGTGACGCCCACTTCGCCGAGTCTGTCGAGCGCCGGGTCCGGAGCCGGGTCCGGGAGGACAACCTCCTGCCGCGGTCGGCGACGCCCGAGGACCCCGAGACGTGGGTGATCGGCCTCTCCGGCGGGAAAGACAGCGTGGTACTCACGCACATCCTCGACGAGACGTTCGCCGAGGACCCCCGCGTCGAGATGGTCGCGCTGACGATCCACGAGGGGATCGAGGGGTACCGCGACGAGAGCGTCGCCGCCTGCGAGGAACTGGTCGCCGACCTCGACCTGCGCCACGAGATGGTGTCCTACGCCGAGGAGTTCGGCGTCCGGATGGACGACGTGGTCGAGGACGACCCCGAGAACATGGCCCCGTGTGCCTACTGCGGCGTGTTCCGGCGCGACCTGCTGTCGCGCTACGCCGCGGAGTTCGACGCGGACAAGCTCCTGACGGGCCACAACCTCGACGACGAGGCCCAGACCGCGCTGATGAACTTCCTGGAGGGCGACGTGGCCCAGATGGCGAAACACTACGACGCCAGCCTCGGCCCGTTCGGCGACGGCCCCGACGCCCGCAACGCAGGCAGCGAGTTCGTCCCCCGCGCCAAGCCGCTCCGGGACGTGCCCGAGAAGGAGGTCGCGCTGTACGCCCACCTCGCCGACCTGCCCGCCCACATCACGGAGTGTCCCCACGCCAGCGAGGCCTACCGCGGCGAGATCGGCGACCTGCTGCTCGGCCTGGAGGAGAACCACCCGGGCGCGCGCCACTCCATCGTGGCCGGCTACGAGGAGCTGGCGTCGATGGCGTCCGAGCGCTACGCCGACGCCGGCGAGCGCGACACGAACGAGTGCGAGGAGTGCGGCGCGACGACGACGCGGGACCGCTGTCGGAAGTGCTCGCTGCTGGACGCGCTGGCCTAACTCGGGCGTCCGGCCGTCGCGGCCGCGACGTACCCCCCGACCGCGCCGAACAGGGCGGGGTAGAGCAGGCCGGCGACCAGCACCGCGCCCACCGGGTCCGCCCCGAACTCGACCGCGTAGGTGACCGGCTCCGAGCCGGCCCGCGTGGCCGACGCCTCCCAGGAGAGCAGGACCGCGCTCGCCGCCGACAGCGCCGCGTAGCCCAGCCCGACGCTCATCCCCGCCTTCACCGCCCGCTTCTCCGCGCGGTAACCGAGGTAGCGGGCGGCGAGGAACCCGCCGACGGCCAGCGCGAGCGGCGGGAGGACGTAGAGGACGGCGTCGGGACCGTACTCCATCACGACGTCGTAGGACGCCGACTGCCCGCCGCCCTCCGCGGAGAAGGTCCCGGCGGGTGCGACGCCGTGGAGGTCGTGGTAGAGCCACGCGACGAGCTGGGTCGTCCCGGGCGGGTCGACGCCGATCCCGTCGAGGAACGCGGACTCGATCCCGCTCCGTGCGGTGGAGTCCCGCACGAACAGGAGGTCGCCCGACGCCATCGCGTCGTCGAGCGGGTCGCTCGCCAGCAGATAGGTACCGAGAAAACCAAACAGGAACGCGACCGCGCCCGCCGCGGCCCCGGCGAGCGGGAGCGACTGGGGCGTGCCGTACCGGGCCGCCCAGCCTCGCCCGCCGCCCCCGGACCGTCCACGGGTCGCCCGCCGGGCGGCCCGCTGTGCCGCATCCACCGGACGGGACCACGGGGACTCGCCGCGGCGGTCCGACCCGCCCGTGCGGCCCCCGCGGTTCCGGGAATCCGAGTCGCCCCTGGCGCGACGGCCGCCGTTCGCGGCCGTCCCACCCCCGCGACCGCCGGTCCCGTCGTCCGGGGCGGCGTTCCCGTCGACCCCGCTCGCGACCGCCGACCCGCTGCTCTGCTCCGGTTTCGCTCCGTCCCGGCGCGACGGCTCGGCGTCGTCGTCCCGGTCGCCGTCCGGCGCGGGGTCGGTGGCCGCGGCGTCGGCCGTCCCCTCCGCCGCGTCTCCGCCGGCCGGGTCGGGCGTCACCGACGCGACCGTCGGCGCGCCCATGAGGTGCCGGCGGGCCGTCTCCGGGTCGACCGCCGCCGCGTACAGCGTCGTGACGGTCTCGCCGGCGTCGAGCCGCCGCTCGTACTCGACGGTCCGGTCGCCCGTCGCCCGCCAGTTGTCGGCGTCGAACTCCGGGTGGAACTTGACCGCGTCCGTCGGGACGGCCGTCGGGACCGGATCGCTTACGGTCACCGTAACCGGGTCGTTGCGGAGCGACTGGATGCGAAACACGACGACCGGGTCGGGAAACCGCTCGGCGTCGAACGCCTTCCGAACCCACACCCCGTCCCGCGATGCCTCGGCCGTACTCATTCGATGTATAACGGGAAGCTGCCGTGATAAAAACTCCGACGACCGGCCGTGGGAAGCGACGACGTCAGCGGATGACGTCGAGCCCGTTGTTCCGGTCGACCTCGTTCCGGCCGCCGTCGCTCTGTGCGCCGGTGCCGTGGACGTGGTCACCCCCGACGTTCTGACTGGCGTCGAAGTCGGTCTCGTCGACGCCCTCCAGGCTCTCCCGGGACTTGTTGGCCTGCTTCTGGGTGGTCGGGCCGAGCACCTGGGCGCTCTGGACGCCCGTCATGATCGCCATCACCCGGACCTTCCCCTTGTAGTTCTCCTGGATGCGCGCGCCCCAGATGACGTTCGCGCTCGCCTCCAGTCGCTCGGTGATGTTGTCGGCGATGCCCTCGGCCTCCTTCAGCGTGAGGTCGGGGCCGCCGGTGATGTGGACCAGCCCGCCGCTCGCGCCGCGGTAGTCCACGTCCAAAAGCGGGTGGCTCATCGCGTCGTTGACCACCTCGCGGGTCTTGTTCTTGTCCTGGGTCTCGCCGACGAGCATGACCGCGACGCCGCCCTGGTTCATGATCGTCGTCATGTCCGCGTAGTCCAGGTTGATCAGGCTTGGCTGGGTGATGGTCTCGCTTATCCCCTTGACGGTCTCGGCGATGATCTGGTCCATCACCGAGAACGCCTTGCCGATCGGGAGGTTCGGAACGTAGTCGAGCAGGCGGTTGTTGTCGAGCACGATGATCGAGTCGGCCTCCTCGCGGAGTCGCTCCAGGCCCTCCTCGGCTTTCACCGTGCGGGCGCGCTCGACGTTGAACGGCGTCGATACCATGCCGACGACGATCGCACCCTGTTCGCTGGCGATCTTCGAGACGACGGGCGCTGCGCCGGTGCCGGTGCCGCCGCCCATGCCCGCTGTGACGAACACGAGGTCGGCGTCGCCGAGCACTTCCTTGATGGTCCCCTGGGCCATCTCGGTGGCGCGCTCGCCCATCGACGGGTCGCCGCCCGCGCCGAGGCCGTTCGTGAGCGACTTGCCCACGAGGATCTTCGTGTCGGCCTCGATCATCTTCAGGTGCTGTTTGTCGGTGTTGATGGCGACGGTTTCGGCCCCGTCGACGCCGATGTTGTACAGGCGATTGACCGTGTTGTTGCCCGCGCCGCCGGCGCCGACGATGACGATACGGGGGTCGCCGAACTCGTCGTCGTCGGCGTCGACGCTCATCTCGCGTTGCTCCTGTTCGGCGTTTTCGAGGGCGTCCTGGACGATGTCCTGCATCGTTACACCTTCGCCCAGGTGCGCTTCCCCGAGCCGTCCTGGGTCTTTTCGCCCTGTTCGTTGATCATCTCGCGGACGGCCGACCGGATCGCCTCGCTCCGGTTCGGAAACTCACCCGTCTCGACTAGCTGTTCGACCTCGTCGATCTGCTGTTTCGGGATTCGCAGTGTCACACGCTCCATGGTTGGGTTCCCCTCTGGGTAAGACGCGCGTGTGATCTCCTCACACGCATTCTGTCTTACACGCCGTAACACCGGTACGAAACCGGGTTTCGGCCACACGCGCCGGGTGTGTAAGACGACCGTCTTACGCGGGTCTACACAGCATACCATATGTAATAAAAGTACCGACGGTCGTATGACACGGCCGTTTACGGCCGCCTCAGGCGCTGATAGCGGGTTACGACGAGTCGAGCACGTCCGCCGCCGGCGTCCGACGGCCGCAGCTCGGGCAGAACGCCCAGTCGGTCCGGAGCTCGTCGCCGCAGTCGCAAAACACCCTGTGGGTCGCTTTCTCGCCGCAGTTCGGGCAGTACACGTGGTCGGCGTCGACCGATTCGCCGCACTGACCGCACGTATTACTCCCGTCGGACGGCTCACGTGGCTCGGCCGCGGCCGTCTTACTCGGCGTCGCGTCCGCGTCGGCGGTCCTCGCGTCCCCCTCCAGCGTGACGTTTACGTTGATGTCCTGCCCGCCGCTCGACCGCTCCTGCAGCCGGCGTTCGACGATAGCGTCGACGCGCTCGGCGACCAGGTCGTCGATGCTCCCGCCGTTTCCCCGTGACGGCCCGTCGTCGGCCGACGGCTCCCGGCCCTCGAGGTACTCGCGGAGCGCTCGGCGCAACACCTCGCTCTTCGAGGCGTCGAACCGGTCGAGTTCGTCGACGAGCTCGTCGTCGGCGCGGAACGTGATCTTGCTCATCGCCTGCTCCTTTCAGCGATCTAACCCCACCTATTTCAATCTTCCCGCGATGTCCGACGCGTGTCTGTCGCCGAGGGCGTCGCCCCGAATAACAATCCTTAAGTCCGACTCGGGGACTACGTGTAATCGCCTGCCCGCCCTTAGCTCAGACTGGTAGAGCAGTCGACTGTAGATCGACTTGCCCCCCGTTCAAATCGGGGAGGGCGGACCTTCTCTCGACCCGATTCCGAGCAGAGTCCGAACAGCACGCCGTCTTGCGACTTCGCCCCGAAATCAACGGCGGAAATCCCGAGTTGACCTTATCTCATGGCGCGGGGCTTCGCCGTCGGACGATTTCTGTAGCAGACGGAGGTGGTTCCTGATACTCCACTGCGAGTGCGGCGGTCCCGTCGAAGTCACCGACGCGCGAACCGAGCCGAAGTCGAGCCGCTGTTTCTCGTTACAGAGGAGTCCGATTTCGTCGGGACAGTAGTCCTGCTCAGCGCCGAGGTTGCCGGCCTCGCCTTTGAGCGATGGGTCCCTGTCGTACTCACCGATCCCGACTGCGTTGCGTTCGTGAGGACCACTGCATGGCGGTGAACCAGACAGGAGTGGTGACGGCTGGCGGTGTTGCACTCTCCATGGATGGAGCTTGGTTCGGTGTTCCAGCTACTCTGGACTGCTCACCTTGACAGGTGCAGATTAGGAGTTACCCACCTCGCAGTAGGCACTATCGATAAACGAAGTGCAAGTGAGCGACACCTCGTAGCTGGCGACATCCCCGAATTCTACCTCCTGATCTTCGTCGGTGGGCACTGCAATCGTGACCGTCGCGCTCTCGCCTGGGGCAGCTTGGCCTTCCCCATATATCGCCGCCCCCCCGTCGTAGAGCGTCTCGCCGTCCTCGCCGGTCAGGACCAAGTCGTATCTGTAGTTGATCAATTTTGTCTCCTGATCTCCCGTGTTTTCGACGGTAACGTCCGTGACCCAGTATCCCTCGGACTCCCCCTGTGAGCCGACGTGGGAATTCAACCCGATGATACTGAGCTCTGCCACTCCGACTTCGCCGACAGAACCTGCCGGATCACCGAGATCACGGGATTGGGTGGTCGTCTCCCCACTTGAATCGTCGTCATCACCGTCCGTGTTCGATCCGTCTCCATCTCCCGACGTGTTCGATTCGCCCCCATCTTCCGACGACGTACTATCGTCTCCACCGGACTCGCTCGTCTCTCCCTCAGTGCCGTTGCCATTCCCGTCGGAACAACCGGCTATTCCACTCGTGACCCCGGCCACAACAAGCCCGAGGTAATGTCGCCGTCGAACCATGATGATCGTTTCATTAATCCCATACCTTATAATATCTTTCATATTCCTTGCTTAACTCAGCGGTACACACTGTATCAGGAGCGTTAATCGATGCTAGCCGACGTATCCAGAACCGTCATCAGTTACCGCCCCAGTCCTCCCTCGGCTTCCGGTCGCGCTCTTTTGCCCGTTTCGCCCCTTCCTCGGACCGGACACCGGCCTTGGTCGGCGCTTCGTCGCTGGTGACTGTTTCAAGAACTCGTCCATCCCCGACGGGGGTCGAGGGCCAGTCTACGGGGACCCGAACTGATGAGCGATGCCGAAACGACCTTTGCGGTTCCCCCGTTCGGAGGTACGTACCCGATGGTCCGTACGTCCCGTACGCACGTCGACTACCGTGTTAGCGTCGCGCTGGTCGGAACGGTTCTCAAGTACATCGGCGTGACGCCGCTGGTCCCGCTCGCTCTGGCGCTGTCGCTCGGCGAGGACCCGCTGCCGTTCGTCGCGGCGAGCGCCGTCATGGTCGGCCTCGGGAGTGCCCTCGAACGGGTCCGCGGGGACGGCGATCTGGGAAGCCGGGAGGCGTTCCTGTTGGTGAGTCTCGCGTGGCTCGCCGTCCCGCTCGTGGGGACGGTCCCGTACCTCGTGGCCGGGACCGGGACGGTTGCGGACCCGGTCAACGCCGTGTTCGAGAGCATGAGCGGGTTCACGACGACCGGTGCGACCGTCCTCGGCGAGATATCGACCGAGCGCCACGGTCACGCGATGTTGCTGTGGCGACAGCTCACCCAGTGGCTCGGCGGCATGGGGATCCTCGTGTTGATGGTCGCCATCCTGCCGCAGCTGTCGGTCGGCGGCGCCCAGGTGATAAACCAGGAGGCACCGGGCCTTTCGATGGAGAAGCTGACCCCGCGGATCCAGGAAACCGCTCGCGCGCTGTGGGCCATCTACGCCGGGTTCACGGTGCTTGCCGCGATGGTGTACTACGGGCTTCACCTCGCGGGGTACGCACCGAACATGGGGCTCTACAACGCCGTCGCACACGCGCTGACGACGTTGCCCACCGGGGGGTTCTCGCCGGAGGCCCGGAGCGTCGAGGCGTTCGCCCCGGCCGTCCAGTGGGCGATCATGCCGTTCATGCTCGTCGCGGGGACGAACTTCGCGCTGTTCTGGTACGTGCTCAGAGGGGAGCCGCGCCGGTTGCTCCGCAACGCGGAGTTCCGTTCGTACCTGCTTGCGGTCGTCGGCTTCGGTGCCGTCATCTCGGCGGTGCTGTACGCCGGCGTCGGCCTGGCCGAAACCCCGGCGAACGTCGGCGTCATCCCGGGCAACGTCGAGGATTCGCTCCGACAGGGGCTGTTTCAGGTGATCGCCATGGTGACGACGACCGGCTACGCGAGCATGGACTTCAACACGTGGGACGCGTCCGTACGGACGATACTGCTGTTTACCTTCTTCCTCGGCGGGTCCGCGGGGTCGGCGGCCGGATCGATCAAGATCGTGCGCTGGGTGCTCGTCAAGCGGACGCTCGACCAGTCGCTGTTCACGTCGATTCACCCCCAAGCAATCCGGCCGATCCGACTGGGGGACGAGGTGATCGACGACGGAATTATCCGGGACGTGCTCGCGTTCGTGTTACTGTTTATCCTGCTGTTCGCGCTGTCGACAATACTGCTGTACCTCGACAGCCTGCGCACGGCCGACCTGTCCATGTCGGGGCTGGAGGCGATGAGCGTCGCCATCGCCACGCTTGGCAACGTCGGCCCGGGGTTCGGCGTCGTCGGGCCGATGAACAGCTTCCAGCCCTTTTCCGACGCCGCGAAGCTCTACATGGTGTTTCTGATGTGGATCGGCCGGCTGGAGATACTGTCGGTGCTGGTCATCCTCACGCCGACGTTCTGGTTCGATTGAAGGCGAGATGACCGCGCGAACCCCGTCGGACGGCCCTGGGGTTACGACAGCAGTTCGTCGAGGATGCGAAGCTCCTCGGCCTCGGAGATCGCCTCCGACTCCAGACACGCGTGGACGACCTTGTGCACGAGTTCCGGGTCCGCGAACGGCGAGTCGCCGTCCGACGCCGGGCCCGCGTTCCCGTTGGCTTCCAGGGCGGCGACGCGCTCCTCCAGGCGATCGACCGCGGCTCCGAGGTCGGCGGCCGAGTCCGGGTCGGCCTCGGACGGGTCGGTGTCCGCTTGCGGGGCCCCGTCGGAATCCGACCCGACCGTCTGGCCGCCGTCGGCCGTCACGGCGGCCGGGGCCGGCCCCGGGAGGACGGCGTCGACGAACGCCTCGCGCTCGCTCCAGTCGAACCCCTCGATGCCGTTCGCGCGGTTGCTCACGGTCGCGCCCGACACGCCGATCCGCTCGCCGATCGCCCGCTGTGTGGCCGTCGGGTCGCGGGCGACGGCCTCCAGCACCTCGCGCTGTTTCTCCGAGAGGTCGGCTGCCGATGGCCACTCCGCAGTCGCGTCGACGTCGCCCGTGTCGGTTTCGGCCGGGCCATCGGCCGTATCCGCGTCGGTGTCGTCCGGTTCGGTAGCGTCCGGGGCGCTCCCAGCCGCCCCGCTTGACTCGTTGGGGGCCTGGACCGACTCGGTCGCGTCGGCGTCGTCCGTGTCGGCCGCAGTCCCGGACTCCGAGTCGGTCGACGGTGTATCCTCGTCCGACGCAGCCGAGGGCGTCGGTTGATCTACCGTCGTCCCGTCATCGGCGGGATCGCCGTACTTCTCCAGGATACGCTCGACCAGGTCCGCCGTCGCGCTGGGCACCTCGGCGGCGAGTTCGTCCAGCGACGCGTCGGGCCGCTCCGCAGCGAGGTCCAGGATCCGCTTGTGCCGCATCGACTTGGGAGGTGACTTGCTATCGTCGTCCGCACTCATGGGAAGTGGTAATCCACCGGAGCCATAAATGTTACACGGCCAATATCTTCTCGCCGGGACGCACGATGTAAATCAAGCTATCCGCTGTAGCACCCGTTTAGCATGCAGATCTAGTGAGCCGACATCCCGGAGACGACGTTGACGAAATACACGCCGACGAGGATGAGGGAGATCCCAACAGCGCCCGCGAGATCGACTTCCTCACCGAACACGACGACGCCGATGGCGGCGACGCCGACGATCCCCAGCGCGGCCCAGGTCCCATAGACGACCCCGACGGGGAGGTCCTCCAGGGTCAACGACACCAGATAGAACGCCACCCCGTACCCGACGAGAACGCCGAGACTGGGGAGCGGGCGCGAAAACCCGTCGGAGAGTTTCAGGGCTGTCGTGCCGAGGAGTTCGGATACGATCGCGACGCCGAGGAGGGCATACGGGTTCATCGGTCACCGCCAAACTGCTCCCCCGTGCTTGCTATACTTTCCGACTGCGTCCGCCGCGGCTCCGCGGAGGCAGTACACCTATCAGGGCATCGACGAACGATTAGGCGTGACGACTACCGACGACGCGTACGAGACGACGGTCACCGTCAGGTTCCGCGACCTCGACCCGATGGGACAGGTACACAACGGCGTCGTCCTCCAGTACGTCGAGGAAGCGCGCGTCCGCTACTTCCGGGACGTGCTGGACGTCGACATCACGGATATCAACGGCGCGATCGCCGGGCAGGACATCGACTACCGTGCGCCGATCACTTACGGGGCGTCGGTCGCCGTCCGCTACCGGGTCACCGAGATCGGCGAGTCGAGTCTCACGATGGCCTTCGAAGTCCGCGCGGACGGCGAACTCGCCGCGGAGGGCGAAGTCGTCCACGTCGCACTCGACGACGCGGACGCGCCGACGGGGATCCCCGAGTCGTGGGTCGAACGGATCCGTGCCTTCGAAGGTGGCGACGTGGATCGCTGACCGGCGACGGGCCGCGGACAGCAGTCGACGAGCGGCCGCCTGCCGGACGGCGACGGTGGACCCCCAGTCAGCGGGGGTCGATCCCGACGCCGTCGGCGATCAGTTCGTGCGAGCGGAGCGCGTCCTCGTGGTCGGCGACGACGTGCTGGATCATCACCTCGTCGACGCCGACGCGGTCGGCGAGCTGGCGGAGCAGGCCGTCGAGCGTTTCCGGGCTACCGGAGATCGCACGCGGCCACTCGTCGGCGTCGAGCGTCGCCGGGGTCGGCTCGGGGACGCCGCCCAGTTCGTCGATCGCTTCCTCGACGGACGGAGTGGTGCCGACCTCGCCGCGGGCCATCCGCTGGTACGACGCCTCGGCCATCGCCCGGAGCCGGGCGGCCTCGGCGTCGGTCTCGGCGCAGACGGCGTTGACCGCGACCATCCCCCGGGGTTCGTCCAACCCGTCGGCCAGCCGCGACGGCTCGAAGCGCTCGCGGTACTCCTCGAACGCGGGGACGGCGAAGTTCGGGCGGATGAATGCCGCGAAGCAGTAGCGCAGCCCGAGTTCGCCGGCGATCGCGGCGCTCGACGGGCTGGAGCCGAGCACCCACGGCACCGGCTCGGCCGCGCCGGACCGGGGGATCTCGACGTCGCCGTAGGGGTGGTCGGCCGGGTAGTCGTCGTAGAGGTGGTCGACGACGGCCTCGATCTTCTCGGCGTGGTCCTCGTCGGGGTTCTCGACGCGGCGCTCCGTCCCGAGCGCGCGGTCGACCGCGGGCGACCCGTTTGCCCGCCCCAGCCCGGCGTCGATCCGGCCGGGCGCGAGCGCGTCCAGCGCGCCGAACTGCTCCGCGACCTTCAGCGGGCTGTAGTGGTTGAGCAACACCGCGCCGGAGCCGAGCCGGATCGCGTCCGTCTCGGCGGCGAGGTGACCGAGCAACACCTCCGGGGTCGTCCCGGCGAGCGTGTCGCCCATGCCGTGGTGTTCGGCCACCCAGAACCGCGAGTAGCCGAGCCGTTCGGCCTGCCGCGTGGCGGCGACGGTGTTCGCGTAGGCGTCGGTCGCGGTGCCGCCGGCGGGGACTGGGGAGAGGTCGACGATGGAGAGGTCCATGGCGGAACACGGGGCCAGCCGTGGAAAACGGTTCGGCTACCGGCGGAACGAGGGGTGGGGCGGCCGTCCCGCCCGGGTCGACCCGCGATCCGGGTCAGTCCTCGCTCTCGTAGGACTCGCCGACGGCGTCGGGCATGCGCGTCGACCCCCAGACCGTCAGCACCACGACCACGGCAACGTAGGGGAACAGGTTGACCAGCCGGTTCGGGAGGTCGATGCCGGCCGTCTGGAACTGGATCTGGAGCATGTCGAGCCCGCCGAACAGCAGCGCGGCGGCGGCCGCGCCGAGCGGGTTGTAGTTGCCGAACAGGTAGGCGACGATGCCGATCCAGCCGCGGCCGTTGACCATCGTGTCGCCGGTGCCGGTAAAGGACCCCGCGTGCGCGAGCAGGACCGCGCCGGCCAGCCCGGCCATCGCGCCGGAGAAGATCACCGCGGCGTACCGGACGCGGGTGACGGAGACGCCTGCCGTGTCCAGCGCCTCGGGGTTCTCGCCGGCGGCCTGGATCCAGTAGCCGTAACGGGTGCGGTAGAGGAACAGCCAGGCGACGACGGCGAGGACGACCGTCAGCAACACCAGCGGCGACGTGTCGAAGAGGATCGGGCCGACCACCGGTATCCCCGAGAGGAGCGGGACCGTCAGGTCGTTGACGCTCGCCAGCCCCGGGCTGTTCCGGTTGCCCCACAGCAGGACCGCCGTGAAGGGGCCGAACCCGAGGGCGACGAACCACACCGCCAGCCCCGCGACGATCTGGTCGGCCTTGTACCGGATCAGCAACACGGCGAATATGACGGTGTACGCCAGGGTGATCCCGACCGAGGCGACTATCGCCATCCAGAGGTCGGCCTGCGTCGGCGAGCTACCGCCGACGAGGTACATCATGGCCGCCGCGTTGGCCGCCCCGAAGATCATGAACCCCTCCAGCCCGATGTTGAACACGCCGCTTTTCTCGGCGTACAGCCCGCCGATCGCCGCGATGGCGATGGGGGTCGCCGCCTGGAGCGAGCGCTCGACGAACCCGACGGTCACCACGTCCGCGACCGGCACGTCCGCCGCCAGCGCGGCCACGGCGGCGAGCGCGACCAGCGCAACCGCCCCGCCGACCCGGAGCCGGTTCCGGGCGGCGTAGTCGGCGACGCTCATCGCCGCTCACCCCCGAGGCCGGTCCGCTCGGCCGCCATCCGGAACAGCTCCGGCGCGGCCACGAACAGCACGACGAGCCCGATGATCCCGTCGATCAGCTGGACGGGCACGTCGCTGTTGATGCCGATGTGGGTACCGGCGGAGTCCAGCCCGCCGAACAGCAGCCCCGCCGGGACGACGCCGAGCGGGTTGTTCGCCGCCAGCAGGCTCACCGCGATGGCGTCGAAGCCGTACGTGCCGATGCCGCTCGGGTCGCTGTAGTAGCCCTGGATCATGATCGCAAACACCGCGCCGGCGACCCCGGCGACCATGCCGGAGAGCGCCATCGTCCGGACGATAGTCCGATCGGCGTCGACGCCGGAGTACGTCGCCGCCGACTCCTGGTGGCCGCTGGTCACCATGTCGTAGCCGACGTTCGTGCGGGCCATGACCACGGCGATGGCCGCGACGACCGCGAGCGCGACCCCGAGGCCGACCAGCGAGAAGTCGGGCACGTCGAACACCAGCGACGGGAACTCGGCGTAGTCGGGGATCCGGTCGGTGTTCGGGGCGCGGTTGCCCTCGCCGCGGAGCGGCCCCTCGACGAGGTAGCCGACCACGCCGACCGCGATGAAGTTGAGCATGATCGTCGTGATGATCTCGTTGGCGTCGGCGTAGGCCTTCAGCGCGCCGGGGATCGCCGCGTAGAGGCCGCCGGCGACGACGGCCGCAAGCGTCCCGAGCAGGATCAGCGCGACGCCGCCGACCGCGCCTTCGGGCAGCACCGGCGCGAGCCGGAGGATGGCGACGACGCAGGCGAAGCCGCCGACGACGAACTGCCCCTGGACGCCGATGTTGAACACGCCCGCGCGGAACGCGACCGCCACGGCGATGCCGGTCAGGACGAACACCGTCGTGAACTTCAGCGTCCGCGCGGTGGCGGTGCGGTCGCCGAACGCCCCCTCGACGACGTTGAGCAGGAAGGCGGCCGGGTCGTAGCCAGCCGCCGCCACGACGACCAGCCCGACGAGCAGGGCGAGCGCCGTCGACGCCGTCGCGATGGCGACCCGCTGGAGGACGGAGGCGTTCAGCATCAGGGACGCGGCACGGTCGAGCGCCGCGCGCGCGCCGCCCGAGTCGGCGTCGCTCATCGCTCGGCACCCCCTTCGACGGCGTCGGCTTCCCCGACCGCCGCGGGGTCGTGCCCGGCCATCAGCAGGCCGAGTTCCTCCTCGGTGACGGTCTCGGGGTCGACGACGTCGACGAACTCGCCCTCGTACATGACCGCGATCCGGTCCGAGAGCTTCCGGATCTCCTCAAGCTTCGAGGAGACAAAGAGGATCGCGAGCCCCTCCTCGCGCAGGTCCAGCAGCCGGTCGTGGATGAACTCGATCGAGCCGATGTCGACGCCCCGCGTCGGGTGCGAGGCGACCATCACGTCGGGGTCGTGTTCTATCTCGCGGCCGACGATGAACTTCTGCTGGTTCCCGCCCGAGAGCGAGGAGGCCTCGGCGCGCGGGTTCGGCGGCTGGACGTCGTACTCCTCGACGATGTCGGCGGCGTGCTCGCGGACGGTGGGCCAGTCGACGAACCCGCGGGAGACGTAGGGGTGGATCGTCTGGTTCCCCAGCAGCGCGTTCTTCACGAGGTCGTAGTCCTGCACCAGCCCCTCGGCCTGGCGGTCCTCGGGGACGTACGCGATCCCCGACTCGATGCGGCTCCGGCGGCTCGTGTCGGTCACGTCCTCGCCGTGGAACCGGACGGTGCCGGCGTCGACCGAGCGGAGGCCGGTGACCGCCTCGACGAGTTCGGTCTGGCCGTTGCCCTGCACGCCCGCGATTCCGAGGATTTCGCCCTCGCGGACCGTGAGGTCGACGCCGCGCACGCGTTCGAGGTCGCGGTCGCCCCGGACCCGCAGGTCCTCGGCTGCGAGCACCGGGTCGCCCGGCTCGGTCGTCCGCTCGCGGCGCTCGAACAGCACCTCCCGGCCGACCATCATCCGGGCCAGTTCCTGCTCGGTGGTGCCGGCCGCGGCGACCGTGCCGACGGCCTCGCCGTCGCGGAGCACGGTGACCTCGTCGGCCGCCCGGAGCGCCTCGTCCAACTTGTGGGTGATGAAGATGAGCGACCGGCCGTCCGCGGTCAGTTCCTCCATCACGTCGAACAGGCCCTCGACCTCCTGGGGGGTCAGCACGGCGGTCGGCTCGTCGAGGACGAGTATCTCCGCGCCGCGGTAGAGGCTCTTGACGATCTCCACGCGCTGGCGGACCCCCAGGTCGAGGTCCCGCACGGGCGTGTCGAGGTGGCGGTCGACGTCGAAGTCGTACCGCGAGCTGATCGCCTCGATCTCCTCGCGGGCGGCCGCCTCGTCGACGAACCCGTTCTCGGTCGGCTCGTGGCCCAGGATGACGTTCTGCAGGACGGTCATCGGCTCCACCAGCTGGAAGTGCTGGTGGATCATGCCGACGCCGGCGTCCATGGCGTCCCGCGGGCTGTCGAACTCCCGGGGCTCGCCGTCGATGCGGATCGTGCCGGCGTCCTCGTCGTACAGCCCGTATAGGACGCTCATCAGCGTCGTCTTCCCCGAACCGTTCTCGCCGAGCAGGGCGTGGACGCTGCCACGTTCCAGCCGGAAGTCGACGCCGTCGTTGGCCACGACGTCGCCGAACCGCTTGGTGATGCCCGTCATCTCGACGGCGGTCGGGCCCTCCGTGCGCGCGTTCTCAGCCATAGTGGTAGTGTTGGGAACTGCTCATAAAACGCTGTAGGAAGGTCCGCGGCTCAGTTACAGCCGGCGGCGGTACACGGCACCTCGATGTCGCCGTCGGCGATGCCCTGCTTCGCGTCCTCGAGGTTCTGGGAGACGGCGTCGGGGAGTTCACCCTCGAACGCCTGCCCGATGACGCAGTCGACGCCCTCCTCGGCGAGCCCCAGGGTGTTGGCGCCGGTGACGCTGTCGAAGTTCCCCTCGGCGACGGCCGTCGCCACCTCGCGGGTCCCCTCGTTGATGTACTTCACCGCGGAGCCCAGGATGACGTCCTGGAAGTCCGGGAGCGTCTGCGACTGGTCGGCGTCGACGCCGATGGCGAAGCGGCCGTTGTCCTGTGCGGCCTCGAACACGCCCCGGCCCGCGGCCGCGGCGGCGTGGTAGACGATGTCAGCGCCGTCGTCGTACTGCGAACTGGCGATGTCGGCCGCGGTGTCGGTGTCGGTGTAGTTGCCGATGTAGCCGACGTTGACGTCGACGTCGCCGTTGACCCACTCCGCGCCCGCGACGTAGGCGCGCTGGAAGGCGTTGATGAGCGACTCGTCGATGCCGCCGACGAAGCCGATCTGGGCGTTGCCGGCGTCGGTCTCGCTGCCCTCGTGGGAGAGTTCCTCGGTCGTCATCGTCCCGCCGAGCACGCCAGCGAGGTAGGACATCTCGTGGTTGGCCCACGTGTAGCCGGCGACGTTGGGCTCGTCGACGTGGTCGTTTATCAGCATCCAGTTCTGGTCGGGGTAGTCGGCGGCGTTCTGCGTCAGCGCCTCGGTGTGGTTGTACGACACCAGCACGATGAGGTCGTAGTCGCCGCTCTGGGCCAGTTCGGACTGCGTCGACTGGTACTGGGCCTGCTCGGTCTCCTCGACCTCGTTGATCTCGATGTCGTAGTCCTCGGCCGCGGTCTCCAACCCCTCCAGCGCGAGGTCGTTGAACGCGTTGTCGTCGAAGCCGGCGGGGCTGGAGACGATGGCGACGTTCGTCGTCCCGTCGGAGCCGTCGGAGCCGTCGTCCTCGCTGAGACAGCCCGCCACCGTCGCGCTGCCGAGGACGGCCGCGCCGGAGGCGAGCACCGTACGTCGGTCGATCGCAGTCGTCGGCTCGTCGCTGTTCGGATCGCCGTCCCCGCCGTCCGCGTCCGATCGTGGTGTCATTGTACCACCTAAATTAATATCCATTAATAAATAGTCTCGGTATTTCCTCATCGGTTTTTACTCGCATATTAAACAATAGTTCGAAGTCGGCGCTATCGGGCGGTTTCGTTTCGTTCCCGACGCCGATAAAGCTATCCGCGTTCCGACGTATTGCCGATAGTTACTTGCCGGATACATGCGAACGTCCCCCGTAGAACCATGGCAGATGCGCTCACAACCGCGTTCCTCCTGGTCGTCGGCGTCGCGCTCGCTGCCGGCGGGTTCCTGTTTTTCAAGACGGCGCTGTACCTGCTCGGCCTGTTGCTGGGGGCCGGGATGGGGCTGATGGCGGCGGACGCGCTGGCACTGGAGATGACGGCGACGCTCGTCGCCGCGGGCGTCGGCGCGGTGTTCGGGCTCGGGATCGCGAGTACGATACGGACGCTGCTGGTGGTCGTCCCCGGGGTGTTGACCGGAGTCGGCGCGGCGATACTGCTGACCGACGTCACGCTCGCCGACCCGGCGAGCCTGGTCGACCCTATGATCGCCGGCGGCGCGGTCGCGGGCGTCGTCGCCGCCTGGCTGCTGGAGACGGTCATTCTGGTGCTCGTCTCCGCCTCGTGGGGCGCGACGCTCGTCTCTATCGCGCTCGGAGCCACGCTGGCGGCGTCGCCCGGCGAACTGGACGTGACGGTGGAGGGCCTCCTGACGACGGGCTTCTGGGCCGTCTTCGCCGTCGGCGTGGTCGTCCAGACCGGCGTCTGGTACTACCTCCGGGTCCACGTCGACGACGGCGAGAACGCCCGCGACGTCCTGCTGCGAAAGGCCGGGCGGTCGGTCGGCTCCAGTCGGCAGTGAGAGAGCGGGCGCGCGGCCCGCCGGTCGAGCGCTATTCGTCGGTCGTGTCGTCGTCCGCGGCGTCCGCCCCGCGGCGGTACACGGGCAACCGGAACCTGACGCCCCGCGACCGGAGCGCCCACCGCGTCTCCATGCCGCCCCACGCCAGCCCCGTGAGCACGGCTATCGTCGCCGCGCCGAACTCCGGCCGGCCCATCCACACCGGGCCGATGTAGATGATGCCGTTGACGATCCGCGGCGGGAGCACCCCGCGGACCACGTCCGACACCGTCGACATGATCCCCAGCGAGAACCCGCCGTCGCCGCCGTCGCCCCCGCCGCCGGTCCGGGACTCGTAGCCGAGCGAGCGGGCGCTCTCGCCGCCGGTGCTCTCGTCGCCCGTCTCGAGGCGCTCGGCCTCGTAGGGGTGGGAGAGTTCGACCTCCCAGACTATCTCGCCCTCCGGGGTCACCTCGATGAGGCGCTTCCCGTTCGTGTCGGTGATGAGGGTGTTGCCGTTGGGGAGGCGGTCGGCGTCGCGGGGCCACTGCATCTGCGCGTCCGACCACTCCCAGGTGCGGACCCACTCGCCGTCCTCGCGCTGGAACTCCTCGACGCGACCGTTCTCCGAGTCGGCCACGACGACCGCCGGCCCGCCGCGCTCCTCGGGGATGTAGTCCGGGTTGTGCTGCTCGTACTGGATGTCGTGGTTGTCCTCCTCGCCGAGCGTCCAGGACTCGTTCAGCCCGGTCTCGGGGTCGATGAAGACGACCTGGTCCTGGTTTCGCAGGCTCACCATCACCCGCCCGTCGTCGAGCAGACTCACGTCGTTGATGTGCGCCCAGTCGCCGGGGTACGAGCCGCCGCCCTCGACGGGGAAGTCGCTCTGGGCGTTCCAGGCCCACTCCCGGACGCCCGACTCGGTATCGAGCATGAACACCTGGTCGTCCGCGATGTCGGCGACGATGACGTGCGTCTCGTTGACCCGGACGTGGTCGTGCCACTCGCCGGCGTTCTCGCGGTGGTCGTAGCGGACGACCATCTCGGTCACCTCGCCGGTCGAGATGTTCGCCCGCTCGATCACGTTGCGGGAACAGGGCGGGTCGCCGCAGTTCGGCCCCGACGTGTGGATCGTGTCCGTCGCGGTGTACTCGACGGTCAGCGACTCGTTCTCGACGGGGTCGACGTCGAAGTACTTCGTGTGGCTGTTGTTGTAGTAGGCGACGCTCCCGTCCGGCGCGTACGCGATTATCGTGCCGAACTTGGCCGACTCGGTGACGACGGTGTGGTTCTCCGTCGGCGGTGCTTCGGGGACCCCCTCCTCGGTGGCCGTCGTGACGCCGGTCAGCGCGCCGTACGCCAGGTACGCGCCACAGATCAGCAGGACCGCGAGACACGCGACGCGGAGGCGACGCCGCGTGACCCCCGAGCGCACCCGGGCGACCGTCTCCCGGGCGCTGGATGATCCGTTCATACTCCCACCTGTGAGGGGGGCGTATTAGGGTTGTCCACTTCGCCCGAGCCGCCGCGGGGAAGCCCCTGACGCTGGGGCGCGGTCGGACTCACTCCATCGGGTCGCTCCAGGCCGTCCGCTCGATCCGGTAGCAGCCACACTGCGGGCAGGTCTGGCGCTGGAGTTCGAACCGCTGGCCGCAGGACAGACACTGGTACGGCCGCTGCGCGTCGGGGCGGTCGGCACGGACCATGCGGCGGAGCCGCCGGACGAGACTCACGGTGGGGACCTCCGGTGACTACCCCTGGTCGCCGTCGGGGAATAAGAGGAGGGTTTCGTTCAACCGCGGTACTGCGGCGGTGTCCCCGGACCCCCGACCCCCCGCCGACGCCGGTCGAACCGCACGGTCGCCTCGGGAGATCGAACTGTCCGTTCCGCGTCGCCGTGCGGCCGGCCGCGCGGACCCGACGGCCCGCGCTACAGCCCCGTCCGGGCTTCCACGTTGTCGAGGCCGGCCCCGTTCTTGACGGCTGTCGCCCCGACGCAGTCGAGGCAGCCGTACACCTCGTCCTCGTTCCCCCCGAACACGCGGACGAACTCCGGCGTCACGAACGAACCACAGTTGTTGCATTTCGGCATTGTGAACCCAGTCGACGCCAACTCACAGAACGGGCATAGTTATACGCCGGATAACGGGGAGTAAACGCCGCCTTACGGCCGCGTTCGATCGCCGATCCGAACTGTTGTGCCGCGTTCACGTCCGTCTCGTTCCCCGCCACGGCGGCCGGTCGGCGACGGCGCGCGCTCCCGCCCGCCGGCTCGTCTCGGGGGAGTGACACCCGCCGGCCGGGGGGTTCCCCGGCGAAGCGAACCCCCTTTACCTGCGCGGCTCGTTCCGATCCCATGGACTACGAAGCCAGCCTCGACCGCGCGCTCGACGCGGTCCCCGACTACGCCGGCTCCGACGACCGACTGTCGGTGCCCGACGCGAACGCCCAGAAGGACGGCGCGTTCACCCGGTTCACGAACCTCGGCGAGATCGCCGACGCCCTCTCGCGCGACCCCGAGCACCTCCACAGCTCGATCCAGCGCGAGCTCGGGACGGCCGGCCAGTTCGAGGACGGCCGCGCCCGCTACAACGGGTCGTTCACCGGGAGCGACTTCGACGCCGCCGTCGACAGCTACGTCGACGAGTTCGTCACCTGCTCGCAGTGTGGCCTGCCCGACACGCGGCTGACGACGGAGAACCGCACGCTGATGCTCCGCTGTGAGGCCTGCGGGGCGTTCCGGCCCGTCACGAAGCGCCAGACCTCCGACGCCACCCAGCAGCGCGACGCGGTCGAGGAGGGCGAGACCTACGAGGTGAAGATCACCGGCACCGGCCGCAAGGGCGACGGCGTCGCCGAGAAGGGCGAGTACACCATCTTCGTCCCCGGCACGCAGGAGGGGCAGGTCGTCGACATCTACATCAAGAACATCAGCGGCAACCTCGCGTTCGCCCGCCTGGCGAACTGATCCCGTCGGGCCGTTTTCTCACTCGTGGCCGGGCACCATCACCGGCCGGTCCGCGTTGAGGATCACCGCCTGCGTGACGCTCCCGAACAGCGCCTTCCCGGTCGGCGTGTGCTTGCGCCCGCCCATACAGACCAGGTCGACGTCCATCTCCTCGGCCGTGTCGAGGACGCCGTCGGCCGGGTCGCCGCTGTCCTCGTGCAGGCTCACTTCGACGCCCGCCTCCTCCAGTCGCTCCCGTGCGCGGCGGACGCCGGTGATCTGTGACGCGGACGCGCCCGACGGGTTGTCCGTGAAGCAGTGAAACACCGTCGCGCGAACCGACTCCGGCGCGTCCGGGAGGTCCGCGACGGCCTCGGCCTGTCGCTCCGACCGGTCCTCGGCTTCGTCCACGGCGACGAGTACGTGGTACATATCCGACCGTTCGACGGCCGGGTTGAAAGGGATTACTTCGATCCCGGCGCGCCGGAACGGCCGAAAGCCGTCCCTAGCCGGCGCGGTCACCGAGCGATTCAAGTGAAATTGCACTAGCTACACGGGAGTGGCAGTTTCGTTCGACCTCTTCGGCACGCTGGTGGACGCCGACCGCCCGTCGGACCCGGGCGCGGCCGTCGCCGACGAACTCGCGGCGCGCGGCGTCGCGGTCCCGGCGGACTGGGCCGACGCCTACCGCGAGGTCCACGTCGACGCGCCGGACGGGGCCGAAGTGCCCCTCGCCGCCCACGTGAGCGCCGCGCTGTCGAGCCGCGGCGTCGACGCGCCGAACAACGCGCCGCGCCGCGCGGTCGTCGCGGCGTTCGACCCCGAGGTGCGGACCCGCGACGGCGCAGTCGAGGCGGTCCGGGCGGCCGCCGAGCGCGGCCCCGTCGCGGTCTGCTCGAACTGCGCGGTCCCGGAACTCGCGCGGCGGGCGCTGGTGCGCTCGGCGTTCGACCGGGACGCGTTCGACGCCGTCGTCACCAGCGTCGCCTGCGGCTGGCGCAAGCCCCACGAGCGCGCGTTCGAGGCGGTCGCGGACCGCCTCGGGGTCGCCCCCGCCGACCTGGTCCACGTCGGCGACGACCACCGCACCGACGGCGGCGTCCGGTCGCTCGGCGCGACGTTCGTCCACACGGAGGAGGTGCCCCTGCCGGAGTTCCCCGACTGGCTGGAGGGTCGCCCGTGCCCCTGACCGCGACCGCCGCGGTCGTCGCCGCCGCGGCGCTGGACCGCACGGTCGGGGAGCCGCCCACCCGCCTCCACCCGGTCGCGTGGTTCGGCCGGCTCGTCGCGCCGATCGACCGCGAGTGGCCCGCGCCGCGGGCGGTCGGGCTGGCCGTCGCCGTTGCACTCTCGCTGCTCGCCGCCGGCGTCGCGTGGGGCCTCGTCCGCGCCGCGGCGCTCGCCCACCCCGCCGCGACGGCGCTGGCCGCCGGGGCGGTGCTGTTCCTCACGACGAGCCTGCGGATGCTGCTGACCGAGGCCCGCGGCGTGGTGCGGGCGAGCGACGGCGACCCGGCGACCGCCCGCGAGCGCCTGCCGGCGCTTGCCGGGCGCGACCCGGCCGACCTCTCGCCCGGCCACCTGCGCAGCGCCGCCGTCGAGAGCGCCGCGGAGAACCTCGCGGACGGGCTCGTCGCGCCGCTCGCCGCCTTCGCCGCGCTGGCCGCGGTGTCGCTGCCGCTGGCGGCCGCGGCCGCGGCGTGGGTGAAGGCCGTGAACACGCTCGACTCCATGCTGGGCTACCGCTCGAAGCCGGTCGGCTGGGCGAGCGCGCGGCTGGACGACCTCGTCATGTGGCTCCCGGCGCGGGCGAGCGCCGCGCTGATCACGGTCGCGGCGGCGGCCCCGGACGCCCCGCTGACCGCGCGGCGCTGGGCGCGCGCGCCGCCCTCGCCGAACTCGGGGTGGCCGATGGGGACGCTGGCCGCCGCGCTCGGGGTCCGGCTGGAGAAGCCCGGCGCGTACGACCTGAACGCGATGGCGACCCTGCCGGACGCGGCGGCGGCCGAGCGCGGCGTCGCCGTCGTCGGGCGCGCTGGCCTGCTCGCCTACGGCGTCGCGGGGGTGGTCGCGTGGCCGTGAACCGCCCGGCCGGTCGCGCCGTCGCCGCGCTCCGCGGGGCCGTCGGCTTCCTGACGCGGCTCCCGGTCGGCCGCGACGAGCGCGCGTGGCGGGCGTTCCGCGCGACGCCCGCCGCGTTCCCGCTGGCGGGCTACCTCGTCGGCGCGCTCGTCGCGCTCCCGTTCGTCGCCGCTCCCTTCCTCCCGGCGGCGACCGTCGCGTTCGCGTACGTCGTCGCGGTGTACGCCGTCACCGGGATCAACCACGTCGACGGCGTTGCCGACCTGGGCGACGCGGCGGTCGTCCACGGCGACGCCGCCGAGCGCCGCGAGGTCATGCGGGACACGACAGTCGGCGTCGGGGCGGCCCTCGCGGTCGGCGGCGTCCTGCTCGGACTCGGACTCGGCGCGCTCGCGCTCGCCGCCGCGCCGGTACGGGCCGCGGCCGCCGTCGTCGTCGCCACGGAGGTCGGCGCGAAGGCCGGGATGGCCGCCGTCGCCTGCGTCGGGACGGCGACTCACGAGGGACTGGGCTCCGCGCTCACCCGGAACGCCGCGCCGCGGTCGTTCGCGCTCCCGGCGCTGCTTTCCGCGCCCGCCGCCCTGCTGGCGTGGCCCGGGGTCGCTCCGGCCGCCGCGCTCGGGGGCGCACTCGCGGCCGGCGCGGCCGTCGTCGGCTGGGCGCGGGCGGCGCTGGGCGGCGTGAGCGGCGACGCCTTCGGCGCGGTCAACGAGGTCGGCCGCGTCGCCGGCCTGCACGCGGGGGTGATCGCGTGGACGCTCTCCTGATGTGCGGCGGCCGCGGCACCCGCCTCGACGCCGACGCCGAGAAGCCGCTGTTCGAGGTCGGCGGCGAGCCGATGGTCGACCGCGTGGCCGACGCGCTCGCGGCCAGCGCCGCCGGGACGACGTACGCGGTCACCTCGCCCCACGCCCCGGAGACGGCCGCACACGTCCGGGACCGTGGGCTGGCGACGGTCGGGACGCCCGGCGACGGCTACGTCGCGGACCTGACCGCCGCGCTCGCCGACGACCGTATCCGGCCACCCGTCCTGACCGTCGCCGCGGACCTCCCGCTGCTCGCGGGCGACGCCGTCGACGCCGTCCTCCGGACGCACGGCGGCGGCTCGCTGACGGTCTGTGTGCCGACCGCGCTGAAGGAGATGCTCGGCGTCAGCGCCGACGCCGCGGCGGACGGCCGCGCCCCGACCGGACTGAACGTCGTCGCGGACGACGAACGCGATACCATGTACACGACCTACGACGCACGCCTGGCGGTGAACGTGAACCGGACGGAAGACGCCGCGGTCGCGGAGGCGCTGCTGTGCGACTGATCCTCGCCGCGGGGGCGACCCGCACGGCCGAAATCGAGGGCATCAGCGCTGCCGGCGCGGACCCGGACCTGCGCTACCACACGCCGAGCGCCGACGCCGAGATAGTCGCCTACGGCGAGCCGGTCCGCGCGACGGTCGTCCCGGTGAGCCCGACGGGCTGTCCGACGCCCGCGGTCGTCACCCGCGCGGTCCGGGAGGGACTGGGGTTCGACCTGACCGTCGTCGACGCCGGCCTCGCGGAGCCGACGGCCGCGCCGACCGTCACCGTGGGCGCGTCGCCCGGCGACGACATCCGCGAGCCGGACCCCGTCCCGACCGGCCCCGGCGCGTTCGCCGCCGCGCGGCAGTTCGGGCGGGCGCTGCCCGACGACGAACTGTTCGTCGGCGAGACGATACCGGGCGGGACGACGACGGCACTGGGCGTCCTGACCGCACTGGGCGAGGACGTCGCCGTCTCCTCGTCGCTCCCGGAGAACCCCATCGAGCGCAAGCGCGCGGTCGTCGAGGCCGCGCTCGCCGCGAGCGATGCCGAACCGGGCGAGTTCGCGGGCGACCCGCGGGGTGCGGTCCGCTACCTCGGCGACCCCGTGCTGGCGGTCGTTGCGGGGCTGACGGCGGGCGCGCTCGACACGGACACCCCCGTCACGCTGGCCGGCGGGACCCAGCTGCTCGCGGCCGCCGCACTCGTGCGTCACGCCGGCGTCGACGCGCCGCTCTCGCTGGCGACCACGTCGTTCGTCGCCGACGACGGGCGCGTCGACCTCCCGGGCGCGGCCGACTCGCTCGACCTGGACCTGACGGTCACGGACCCCGGGTTCGACCGTAGCGACCACCCGGCGCTCGCGCGGTACGTCGCCGGCGAGGCGAAGGAGGGCGTCGGGATGGGCGGCGCGCTCGCGCTGGCCGACCGCGCCGGCGTGCCGATGGCGGACGTGCGCGACCGCGTCGAGGCGCTGGCCGACTACCTCGGGGGTGAACCGTGAACCCCGACGCCGCGGCGGCGGTCGGCCGGGTGCCCCACGGCGGGAGCGACGACCCCGACGACGTGGACTTCAGCGCGAACGTCAACCCCGAGAAACCGCCCGGCACCGCCGACGCCTACGAGTCGGCCTACGACGACATCGGCCGATACCCCGACGACGGGTACCCCGCGTTCCGCGCCGCCGCCGCCGACGCCGTCGGCTGCGACCCGGCGCAGGTCGTCCCGACCGCCGGCGGGCTGGAGGCGATCCGGCTGGCCGTCGAGACGGCCGTGAGCGCCGGCGACTCCGTCCTCGTGCCCGCGCCCGGTTTCGGCGAGTACGCCCGCGAGGTGCGGCTCCAGGGCGCGGAGCCGACGTTCGTCTCTCCGGGGGCGGTGCTCGACGCCGACCCCGCTCCCCACGCGCTGGCGGTCGTCTGCAACCCGAACAACCCGACCGGCCATGCGTACGACGACGGGGACCTGCGCGACTTCGCCGCGCGCTGCCGGGCGGCCGGAACGACCCTGCTCGTCGACGAGGCGTTCCTCGGCTTCACCGAGCGCCCGTCGCTCGCCGGCGCGGACGGCGTCGTCGTCGCGCGTTCGCTGACGAAACTGTACGGCACGCCCGGCCTCCGCGCGGGGTTCGCCGTCGCGACCGGCGACCGCCTGAGCCGGCTGGAGAGCGCCCGCCGCGCCTGGACCCTCGGCGCGCCCGCGGCGGCCGTCGGGGCGTACTGCCTGCGCCAGCAGGCGTTCGTCGCGGAGACGTGCGAGCGCGTCGAGCGCGAGCGCGAGCGACTTCGCGCGGCGCTGAACGAGCGGTTCGACGTACGACCCTCGGCGGCCCCGTTCCTGCTCGTCGACGTGGGCGAGCGCGACGTGGGGGCGCTGGTCGCCGCCCTGCGCGAGCGTGGCGTCGCCGTCCGCGACGCGACGACGTTCCGCGGGCTGGACTCGCACGTCCGCGTCGCCGTCCGCACGCCGGAGGAGAACGACCTGCTCGCGGAGGCGATGCTGGATGTTTGAGACGGCCGTCAGCGAGGGCGTCACGCGCCTCCGCCGGCCCGGGGTGCGCTGGCTCAGCACCGGCTTCGACGGCGGCGAGCGGGTCGCCGACGCCGCGTACAACGTGACGGTCCCGGAGGGGTGGGACCGGACGGACCTGGCGGCGTACGTCGCCGAGCGCCGGGAGGCGGCCGGGTTCGCCGACGACGGGCCGGCGCTGCTGACGGGCGTCGCCCAGCGCCACGCCCGCGGCGCGCGCCACGGGCCGGTCGAAGCGGTCGTCACTGCGGGGCTGTCGAACCCCGCACCGCTGGCGGCGGACGGCCCGGACGGGAGCGGCGGGGGCGACGACGACCCGGCCGGCGACCATCCGCCGACGGGCACGGTCAACGTCGTCGTCGGCACGGCGCGCTCGCTCGCGCCCGGCGCGCTCCCGAACCTCGTCGCCGTCGCCGCGGAGGCGAAGGCGGCGACGCTCCTCCGGGAGACCGGCTTTCCCGGCACCACGACCGACGCCGTCGTCGCGGCCTGCGACCCCGACGGCGAGCGCGCCGCGTTCTCCGGGAGCGGGACCGAGGTGGGGCGGGCCGCGCGGGCCTGCGTCCGGGACGCGCTTCGCGCCAGCCTCGCGTCGCGCTACGCCGACGAGGCGCTCCCGGAGTCCGTCGCGGAGGCCCGCCACGGCGTCGACCCCGTCGCCGAGACGGAGGTGTTCGAGCCGTGAGGGGCGTCGTCATCGGCGGGACGGCCTCCGGCGTCGGCAAGACCGTGGCGGCGCTGGCGACGCTCCGAGCGCTCGACGCGGCGGGCTACGACCCGCGCCCGGCGAAGGCCGGCCCGGACTTCATCGACCCGAGCCACCACGCCGCCGTCGCGGGCCGCCCCTCGCGGACGCTCGACCCGTGGCTGGAGGGCGAGGACGGCCTCCGCCGGAACTACTACCGGGGGGCCGACGGGACCGGGGACGAGGTCTGCGTCGTCGAGGGGATGATGGGGCTGTACGACGGCGACGCCGCGAGCACCGCGGCCGTCGCGGCGGCCCTCGGCCTCCCCGTCGTCCTCGTCGTCGACGCGTCGGCCGGCATGGAGAGCGTCGCCGCCACGGCGCTCGGCTTCCACGAGTACGCCGACCGGGTCGACGCCGACGCGGACGTGGTCGGCGTCCTCGCCCAGCGGGCCCACGGCGGCCGCCACGAGGCGGGGATCCGCGACGCGCTCCCGGACGAACTGGCGTACCTCGGGCGGGTCCCGCCCGACGACGCCCTCGAACTCCCGGACCGCCACCTCGGGCTGTACGGCGGCCGCGAAGCGACGGTGCCGGAGGACGCGCTCGACACGGCCGCGGAGTCGGTCCGCGCCGAGCGGCTGGTCGAGTTGGCGCGAGCGCCGCCGAGGCCGGAGTCCGCGGGGCGGGAGCGGCCCGCCCGTGACCGCACCGTCGCCGTCGCGCGGGACGACGCGTTCCGGTTTTGCTACCCGACGACGGTCGAGCGCCTGCGGGAGCGCGCCGACGTCGTGACGTTCGCCCCGGCCGCCGGGGACGACCTGCCCGAGTGCGACGGCGTCTACCTGCCGGGCGGCTACCCGGAGCTCCACGCCGCTGAACTGGCGGATGGCCCGGCCCTCGCGACGCTCGCCGACCGGGCCGCCGAGGGGCTGCCGGTGCTGGGCGAGTGCGGCGGGCTGATAGCGCTGTCGCGCTCGCTGACGACGACCGACGGGGGGACACACGCGATGGCGGGCGTCCTCCCCGCGGACGTGACGATGCGGGAGCGCTACCGGGCGCTCGACCACGTCGAACTCCGGGCGCGCGAGGGGACGCTGACCGCCGCCGCGGGCGACCGGCTCCGCGGCCACGAGTTCCACTACTCCGACTGCGCCCCTGACCGGGACGCCCGCTTCGCGTTCGACGTCGTCCGCGGCGAGGGCGTCGACGGCGAGCGCGACGGGCTGGTCGAGCACCGCACGCTCGGCACCTACGCGCACGTCCACCCCGAGAGCGGCGCGTTCGACGCGTTCGTCGACGAACTGTGACACCCGACGAAACCCGACCCATGACACGAGACGACTCCACCGACACGGTCGACGCACAGCCGATCGAACCGTCCGCCCCCGAGGAGTTCGGCCTGGTCCAGGCCTTCTGGGGCGACGGCAAGGGCAAGAGCACGGCGGCGATGGGCATGGGGTTCCGGGCGGCCGGCCACGGCTACCGGGTCCACATGGTCCAGTTGATGAAAGGCGGGACGAGCACCGTCGAGGACGTCCGCGGCGAGTACAACGCCATCGCCGAGATGCCGCGGTACTCCTTCGAGAACAGCGGCCACTACGGCTGGCACGGTTTCGGGGCCAGCGACGACGACGAGCACGAGGCCCGCGCGAGGGGCGGCCTCGCCCGGGCGCGGGAACTGGTCGACGACCCCGAAATCGACGGCGAGCGCGTCCACATGCTGATCGTCGACGAGATACTGTACGCGGCCAACCGCGGCCTCGTCGACCCCGGGGACGTGGTCGACCTGATCGAGCGGAAGGCCGACGGCCTCGAACTCGTCCTGACGGGCGGCCACGAGCGCCCCGACTACGTGACCGACCACGCCGACCTCGTCACCGAGATCCGTAAGGGGAAACACCCCATCGACGCCGGCCAGCCCGCCCGGAAGGGGACGGAGTACTGAGGGCGAATGGCGCGGACGATACTCGTCGCCGGCACCGCCTCCCACGTCGGCAAGAGCACCGTCGCGGCCGGGCTCTGTCGCCTGCTGGCGCGCGACGGCGTCGACGTCGCCCCGTTCAAGGCACAGAACATGAGCAACAACGCCCGGGCGGTGCCGACCGCCGGCCCGGACGGCGACGGCTTCGGGGAGATCGGCGTCTCGCAGTGGGTGCAGGCCCGCGCCGCGGCGGTGCCCGCGACGACGGACCACAACCCCGTCCTGCTGAAGCCCCGCGGCGAGGGCGAGAGCCAACTGGTCGTCCACGGCGAGGCGGTCGGCCACTACGCGGCGGGCGACTACTACGACGAATACTGGGAGCGGGCCCGGAGCGCCGCGGTCGAGGCCCACCGCCGGCTGGCGGCCGCCCACGACGTGGTCGTCGCGGAGGGCGCGGGCTCCATCGCCGAGATCAACCTCCACGACCGCGACCTGGCGAACGTCGAGACGGCCCGCTTCGCCGACGCCGACGTCATGCTCGTTGCGGACATCGAGCGCGGCGGCGTCTTCGCCAGCCTCGTCGGGACGCTCGAACTGCTGCCCGACGACGTCCGCGACCGGGTCGTCGGCTGCGTCGTCAACAAGTTCCGCGGCGACGCCTCGCTGCTGGAGCCCGGGATCGCCGAGTTCGAGGACCGCACCGGCGTCCCCGTCCTCGGCGTCCTGCCCCACGACGACCCGGGCCTGCCCGCGGAGGACAGCCTCTCGCTCCCGCCCGTCGGCGAGCGGGCGGTCCGCGGGGCCGACGACGGCGTGCCCGAGCGCGAGGCCGTCACGGTCGCGGTTCCGCGGACGCCGCGGGCCTCGAACGTCACCGACCTCGAACCGCTGGCCCGGGAGCCGGGGGTCCGGGTCGCGTACGTTCCGCCGGACGCCGCGCTGGATGTGGCGGACGCGGTCGTCCTCCCCGGGTCGAAGAACACGGTCGACGACCTGCTGGCGCTCCGCGAGGCGGGGTTCGGCGACGCGCTGGCCGCCTTCGAGGGCCCGGTCGTCGGCCTCTGTGGCGGCTACCAGATGCTCGGCGAGCGCATCGAGAACGCGGGCGTCGAGCGGGCGACCGACGGGGGCGACGTCGTCGAGGGGTTCGGACTGCTGCCGGTCGTCACCCGCTTCTCCCGGGAGAAACGCGTGACCCGGGCGACCCGCCGCCTCCGCGGGGTCGGCCCCCTCGCAGAGGCCGACGCCGCCGTGACGGGGTACGAGATCCACGCGGGCGAGACCCGCGCGGTCGGCCCCGTCGAGCGCCCCTTCGCCGACCGCGGGGCCGCACGGGGGAACGCGCTCGGCACGTACCTCCACGGCCTGTTCGGGAACGCCGCCGCGCGGACGGCGCTGCTCCGGCCGCTGTTCGACGGGAAGCGCCCCTCCGGCGACCGCGAGCGGACGCCGTACGACGACGCCGCGGCGCTGGTCGACGGGAACCTCCCGCTCGATCCCGGCGATATCGCCCGGGGGGAGTGGGAGTGACCGACCATATCGGCCAAAACATTTACACTTACGCCGTTTCACCCCTTTCATGTGGCAGTCGCCGACTTCCCCCCTTCCCCCCACCCCCGGCGACGCCACGCTGCCGGGGCGGTATCTCCCCGGATCGTTCCCCCTTTCCCCACGCGGCGTGGGGCCCCTATCACGCTCCTTTCGCGGTAGTGCTACGACGGAAATTTTAACACCGAAACCGCCCGTATCGAACACCGATGGTCGAGGCGTTCGCCGTGGCGAGCGGAAAGGGCGGGACCGGGAAGACGACGAGCACGCTGGCCCTCGGGATGGCGCTGGCCGCGGACCACGAGGTGACGGTCGTCGACGCCGACACCGGCCTGGCGAACCTGCTGTTTCACGCCGGCCTCGCCGACGTCGACGTGACGCTGCACGACCTGCTTCTGGCCGATACCGACGCGGCCGTCGACGACGCCACCTACGAGCGGTTCGGGATGCGGGTCGTCCCCTGTGGCACGAGCCTCGCCGACTTCGAGGCGGCCGACCCGACGCGGCTCCGGGAGGTGGTGGCGAGGCTGGCGGCCGACGCGGACGTGCTCCTGCTGGACTCGCCGGCCGCGCTCGGGTCGAAAAGCGCCGTCCTCCCCATCGTGCTGGCGGACCGCATCGTCACCGTGCTCCAGCCGACGATACCGGCGCTGTCGGACGCGCTGAAGGTCGGCGAGTACGCCAGGTCGTACGGCACGGGGAGCGCGGGCGTCCTGTTCAACAAGGTCCGCGACGAGGGGGCGGTCGACCGCGTCGCCGAGCGGACCGAGCGGTACTTCGACGGCCCGACGCTGGCGACGGTGCCCGACAGCCAGGCGGTCCGCGACGCCCGCGACGCCGGCGAGCCGCTGCTGGCCCACGCGCCCGACTCGCCGGCGGCCGGGGCGTTCCGTGAGGCGGCCGACGCGCTGACCGTCGAACCCGGCGACTCCGCGGCCGTCGCCGACCGGTTCCGGAGCGCCGTCGTCCCGGACAGACCATGAGGCTGCCCCGCGGCCAACTGGTGCGCTCCCGCGTCGTCGGCGACCCGGCGACGGCGCTGTCGGCCGCGCTCGACCGAGCGCTGACCGGCTACGTCGTGTTCGAACCCGGGGAGTCGCTGCTGCTCGACGCGGACGGCCGGGGCGTGCTCACGTTCGAGGACGGCGTGCCGGTGCTTGCCTACCACACTGGCACCGACGCCGGCGGCGCGGACGCCATCGCCGACTTCGCGGTCCCCGGCCCCTACAGCGTCGACGCGTTCGAACTCAACCGGGACGCGCTCGCCGACCTCCACGACACGCCGGAACTGCGGGTGCCGCCGGGGCTGCCCGCCGAGCGCCTCGCCGGCGACCCGGACCTCGCGGACCGGACCCGCGCCGTCGCGCCGGACGAGCGCGTCGGGGCCGACGAGGACGCGTCGTCGCCGGTCGCCGCGTTCCTCGACGACGAGGAGAAGGTCGCGGCGATCCGCGAGCAGGCCCGGGCCGAGGCCCGTGACCGCGCGGAGGAGTGGGGGCTGACCGACGCGCTGGCCGACTCACCCGGCGCGGAGGCCGACGACGGCGGCGACTAGCAGCGAGAGGACCGCGCCGACCAGCAGCGTCGGCGGGACCGCCCCGTCGGCGGCGAACGTGCCGTCGCCGCCCCCGTCCCCCTCCACGACGAGTTCCTGCTCGGCGTCGCCGACGGCGACGTCGTACGTCCCTGGCGACTCGACGGCCCGGGAGAACGTCACCGTGCGCGTCTCCCCCGGCGGGACCCGGACCTGTTGCCGGTCGACCGTCTGCCCGAACATCGAGAGGCGCACCTCGCGGGTCCCGTTGCCCTCGCCGTCGTTTGCCACCGTGGCCGTTACCGACACGTCCTCGTGCGGATCGACCTCGGTCGGCGACAGCGAGAGGTTCGTCACCCGGATCGACGGCCGTAACAGCCCGACCGCGACCGGTCCACTCTCGTTCGCGTCCGCCGTCCGGAACCGCACCGCGTCGCCGTCGCGCTCCGTCCGGTGGTCCAGGCGCCGCCACTCGCCGTCGCGGTACTGGAACAGCGCGACGTCGCCGACGCTCCGGTCGACTTCCTCGAACCGGTCGCGCGCGACCGAGAAGGCGTACGCGACGTCGCCGGCGTTGTCCGCCGTCGGACCCTCCGGAGCGACCGTCAACAGCGGGTCCGCGGGCAGCGGCGCGTCGGCGGCCGCGGTCGCGTTCGTGCGGTTCAGCCCGAACCGGAACCAGTCGGCGTCGCCGTGCCCGACGCTGACGCCGTCGAGAGCCGCACCGCGGTCCGACGCGATGGAGGGGTCGAACGTCGTCTCGTCGGCCGCGGGGGCGTTGCGCACGGTCGCGTCGTAGCGCTCCGTGTCGTTTCGCGCGACCTGAACTGACGCGTCGTCACACCGCCCGGGGCGGATCGTCACCGGGCGGTCCATCGCGAGCCGGACCGTCCGGCCGTCGGCGCTCCGGAGCAGCCAGTCGTCTATCGTCGCACTCGTGTCGAGCGTGGCGTAGGGCGCGTCGCGGTTGAACGCCGGCTCGATGGTTATCTCCCCGTAGGCGCCGCGTTCGAGGCCGCGGAACGCGCCGCCGTCGGTGCGGTTGCGCTCCCACCACCAGTCGGCCCGGGCGGTCGAGCCCTCGTGCGTGAAATTGTCCATCCGGTTCGTGTAGTTGTCGTCCCTGACGGCCCACTCGCCGCCGGACGGAAGGCCGGACATGCGCACCGTCGCCACGCTGCCGCCGGTCTCGCTGCCGGCCGCGCCGTGGATGAAGACGACGCTCCCACCCTCGCTCCCGTCGTAGAGCAACAGTTGGCTCTCGTCGTACGACTGGAGCTCCCGGGTCCCCTGTGAACTGTACAGCCCGGTGTGGAGGCCGTACTCGTAGAAGTCGGACACGGACCGGGCGTCGTCGCCGAACGGCGTCACCTCGACGCAGTTGCCGCCCTGCGTGACGGCGTAGACATCGGCGTCCGGCGGGGTCTGTACGTCGCTTGCGCTCGCCGCGCCGGGCACCCCGGCAGCGCCGGCCGCGGGCAGCGCCGCGAGCGCGACGCCGACGGCGGTGGCCGCGAGCGCGAGCGATACGAGCCGTCCCTCCGCGTGACTGTCGTCGCCCATCTGGGTCACCGAGGACTCTCAACGGCATCCGTTGTGAATACCGGGGGAGGTGAAACGTTGGGTTCGATACGGCACGATCGCGCGCGAGAGGCACTCTACGCGGCACTATCGCGGTCGAAGCCGTCTCGGGACTGGTTGGGTATCGGAGGGGTTCGCGCCGGTCGTCGGCGGGAGACAGGTCCCCGCGCCGGGAGGAGCCGGAACCGGTGTGCCGACCCCGCGCCGGCGCGCCCGGAGCCGACGGGCACCGCCCCCGCCGGCGTCGGTGACGGCTACCGGAACAGGGTCGTCGGCGGCTTCGCGGCGTTGGCCACCGATTCGTCGGGGCGGATCGCCGGCAGCCGGAGGACCGCGACGGTCCCGGACGGCGTCGGGTCGATCTGGAACGAGCCGCCGTACCGCGTCGCGATCCAGTTGACCAGCCACAGGCCCAGCCCGGTCCCGTGTTCCAGCGGCGTCTCGCGCCCGCTCTCGATGACGGCCGCCTCCTCGGCCGGGATGCCGGCGCCGTCGTCGACCACCGCGAGTTCGACCCACTCGCCGTCGGCGTCTGCACGCAGCGTCACCTCGGTCGGCGGGTCGGGGTCGTGCCGGACCGCGTTGTCGACGAGCTCCCGAACGGCGCGCTCCAGTTCGATCCCGGCACAGACGTCGGCGGCGTCGGCGGCGTCGACGGTCAGGCGCGCGCCGTCGGCGTCGCGGTACTCGTCTGCGACCCGCGTCAGCAGCGACGCCGTGTCGATCCGCTCCGGGCTGGCGTCCGCGGTCGCGTACGACTCCAGGACGCGGGCGCGCTCGCTGAGGCGCACCAGGTCCTCGGTCGACTCCCGGATCCGGGCGGCGTGGGCGGCGACGTCGCCCCCGGACTCGATGAGGTCGACGTACCCCTGGACCGCGTTCATCCCGTTGCGGAGGTTGTGCCGGAGCACGCGGTTCAACACCTCGATGAGCCGCGTCGTCCGCCGCGTTGCGGTGACGTCCCGCTGGAACCCGACGAAGTGGGTGACGGCTCCGTTGCCGTCGGTGACGGGCGTGATCGACACCCGATTCCAGAACGGCGTCCCGCCGTCGCGGTAGTTCAACAGTTCGACGACCGCGGGCTCCCGGGCCTCGACCGCCTCCTGGAGGCGCCGGACCGGCTCCTCGGCGGTCCCCGGCCCCTGCAGGATCCGGCAGTTCCGCCCGACGATCTCGTCGGTGTCGTACCCGGTCAGCTCCCGGAACGCCTCGTTCGCGTACACCACCGGGTCGCCGTCGGCGGTCACGTCGACGATGGTGACGCCGACGCGGGCGGCGTCGACCGCGCTGTTTTTGAGGCGGAGGTCCCGGATCCGCTCCTCCCGTTCGGTCACGTCGCGGGCGATCCCCTGAATCGCGAACTCGTCGTCGGCCGAGACGAGCGACGAGTTCACCTCGACGGGCACCCGCTCGCCGTCGGCGGCCAGCAGTTCGAACTGCGCGTTCCGCACCGGGTGGCGCTCGGCCGCGTTCTCCAGCAGGTCGGCCGCCCGCTCGCGGTCCCGCTCCGCGACGAGCGCCCGCAGCGGCTCACCGACGGGTTCGTCCGGCGAGTACCCGAGCATCCGCTCGACGGCCGCGGAGACGTACGTGAACCGACCGTCGGCGTCGACCCGGTAGATCACGTCGGGGCTCGCGTCGGCGATCCCCTCGAACTGCCGCCGCTCCCGCTCGATGCGTGCGAGCCGTTCGTCCCGCCGCCGGTCCCGCCGGCGTCGCTCTATCGCCGCACCGGTGAGCCGCGCGACGAGTTCGACGAACAGCTCCTCGGCCTCGGAGAACGGCCGGTCGCGCTCGGCCCCGTCCGCGAAACACACCGTCCCGTACACCGCGTCGTCGACGACGACTTTCCCGCCGATGTAACAGCCGAAGCCGAACCGGTCGTAGGCGACGTCCTTCACGAGGTCGGAGGCCCCGGCGTCCTGAACGCTCGTCAGCCCCTCCGTCTCGACGGTCCGGCGGCAGTACGCCTCGTCGAGCGGACACCGCTCGCCGGGGGCGATGCCGTCGTGCGAGCCGACCGATCGCTCGATCGTCTGGACGCCGTCCTCCACCCGCGTGAGAAACCCGACTCCGACGCCGAGTTTCTCCCGACCGGCCTCCAGCGCCCGGCGTATCGCCGTCTCCACCGTGACGCTCCGGTCCGCGAACGCGTCGTACACGCGCTCGCGATGCTCGCCGGTCATCCCGGCCGAGCTATCGACGGATAACAGTTCACTCGCATCATCAACGCGTCGATAGTTTCGCGACGCGGATATAAATATCGGTGGGTGAAGCCGATTAACTACCGTTCGGACGGCGTGAAACACCGGACGGCAAGCCGGGGGTGGAACGGCGGCGCGGAACACGTATCCCCCCGCAGGCCGTACTACGACCGTGAACTACCGCCACAATCCTGGAAGCGACTCGGGGTCGACGGCCGACGGCACGGGAAAGCGCGGCATCGCCCGCAAACTGCTCCTCGCACTTGCGCTCGCGGCGTTCTCGTATCTCGCGTCGCGGTGGAGCGAGGCGAGATAGCTTCAGTTCGACCGGGCGACGCGCGGCGACGGCGACCGGGTTCCGGCGTCGGCGGCCGACCGCCCTCCCGCTCGCACGACCAGCGTCGCCCGCGACCGCCCGTCGTCGCTCGTCACGCGCACGTCGAACGCCGCCGCCAGCACCGCCGTCTCGCCCGCGCGGTCCTGGACGACGACGCCGTCTATCGCCTCGCAGTCGCCGAACCGCCTGTCCGGTCCCGACGGACAGCGCCGGGCGGCCCACGCCGCCGCGGCGCTGTGGTTGTACGCCACCTCGTAGGCCGTCCCGCGGTCGACGCGGGCCGAACGGAGCGTCTCCAGCCGCGGGGCGAGGCCCGCCCGCACCTCGGCGACGGCGTCCTCGCGCTGCCACCACTCGTACTCCCCCCGGACGGGCGCGCTCGCCTCGTAGGTCCCGCGTTCGAGCAGGCGCTCGGCGTTGCGCGCCGGGTCGTCGTAGCCCGCGCCCGCCCGGACGTCGGCGTGGTAGCCCAGTTGGAGGTACGCGAAGGCGATCGGCACCAGCGCGAGCGCCAGCACGCCGGCCGCGACGAGGACGAGCTGGCCGCGGTCGCCGTCGTCGCGGATCACGCGTACCACACCCGTACCGTCACGTCGCCGTTCGCGGTCGTCACCGTCGCCGAGCCCACCGCGACGCCGGGCGGCCGCTCGTAGCCGACCGCCCCCCGGGGCGTCTCGACGCGGAACAGCAGGTTGTCCGGGAGGATGCGGTCGACCCGCCGTTCGAGCGCGTCCCGCTCGCGCTCGAAGCTCCCGGGCGTCCGGACCACCTCGGCCAGCCGCGTCGCGCCGGCGTGGCGAGGCGACTCGTCCGACAGCACCGTCGCGGCGTCCTCGGCGTACGCGTCCAGTTGTGGCTCCCGGGTGTCGGCGTCCGGCACGCCCAGCGCGAACGTCGTCATGACGCCCACGACCAGCACGACGCCGACCCCGACCTCAACCGCCGGGAGCGACAGCTGTGCCCGGCTATCCATCGACGGTCACCCCCAGGACGGCCTTCCGCGTCCGCGACGGGTAGTAGGTCACCGATACGCTCCCCGCGGGGAGCCGGGCACTCGACTCGACGGTGAGCGTCGCCGTCTCGAACCGCGACAGGTCGACGGTCGCAGTGCCCGTGATCCCGGACGCGTTGTGCAACACGACCCGGTCGTTCGCCCGGACCGTGTCCACCGTCGTACCGTTCGGCGGCGACAGCGTCAGCGTCGCGTTCGGCGTCCGCCGCGGGAGCGTCACCGACTGCTCGCGGTTCGTCCCGAGCGACGGGGTGCGGGTCACGCGCTCGCGGCGCTCGACGAGCACGACCCGCCGGATCGTCGTGCCCCCGTCTGCGTCGCCGGTGCGGACGAGCGTCTCGCCGTCGATGGTCACGCGCACCGCGCGGTCGCGGGCGACGGGGTACTGCGACTCGAACGCGGCGTCGTCGAGCGACGCCACGGCGCCGGCGTCGAGCACGTTCCCGCGGACGGCCAGCGGCCCGTCGGCGCTCACGAGGCGCTCGGAGAGGGCGACGGCGACGCGGCGCTCGCCGGCGTCCCGCGTGGCGCTCCCGACCGCGTCGTCCGCGACGAACAGCCCGACGCCGGCGACCGTCGAGAGCGCGAGCAGCGCCACCAGGAGCGCCGGCATGTTCGCCTGGCCCCGGGTCATGCGTCGCCCTCCAGTCGGACCGCGAAGCCGCCGTCGACCCGCTCGACGACGACGGCGGTTTCGCCGTCGCTCGCCCACGTCCCGTTCACCGAGTCGACCGAGGCGGGGAGCGCGAGCCGCGACCGCCCGCCGACCGCAGGATCGGGGTGGTCGAGGACGAGCGCCTCGCCGTCGGCCCGGACCCGGTACCGGTCGCCGCGGATCCGGTCCGGGAGGTCGATACGGACGCGCGCCGAGTCGACGGCCGGGCTCGACGGCACCGCCCGCTGGACGCCGTGGGCCGCCGTCGCCAGCGCCCGGTCCCCGAGTTCGGCCCCCGCCGCGTTCCGGTACTCCGGCACCGCGTTGCCGTACAGCGACGCGGTCAGCAGCGAGACGTAGAGGACGACGACCGCGACCTCCAGCGCCTTCCCGACGACGGGGGTCACGCCGCGGTCGGCCGCCCGCCCGCGGCGGCCGTTCGTCCCCGGGGGGCGGTCAGCCATGGCCCACCTCCAGGCGCACGTCGTGGACCACGAGGTACGCCGTCCGGTCGCCGGGGAACCGCGCGACGACGCTCCCGACGCCGTCGCCGTCGAAGTCGCGATCTGCGGCGACGACGGTGGCGTTCAGCCGCTCGAAGTGCGAGCGCCACGCCGCCGGCGTCCGCGTCTCGACGGCGACGCGGTACGTCCCGTTCCCGAGCGCCCGCCGGTCGTGGCTGACGTTCGTCCGGAGGACGAGGTCGGTGCCGGCGTTGCCCCCGACCGAGTAGTCGTCGGCGTTCAACCGCGCCGCGCCGACGACGAGGACGCCGCCGGCCCGCCGGCTGGCGGTGATCGGCGGCGGCCGGTACATCCGGGAGCCGCCGCCGTCGCCGCGGACGACGGCCCCCGAGAGCGTCCGCACCGTCCGGTCGCCGGACTCGTACACCAGCGCGTCCACGGCCACCGTCGCGGCGACGCCGGAGCCGTTCAGCACCCGCAGGTCGCGGTCAGCGGTCGAGAACGTGCCGCCGGAGACGGCGACCCGGCCGCGCCGGTGGCCGGTCGTCTCGACCGGGCGGATCGCCTCCTCGAAGCCGTCGGCGACGCGGTCGGCGTCCGCCGTCGCCGCGTTGCTCTGAACGACCGCGCCGATGCTCGCCGTCAGCGCGCCGAGCGCGATCACCGTGATCCCGAGGAGGACGGCGACGCCGACGACGTTCGACTGGCCGCGGCCGGCCGCCCCGTTCGGTGCGTCACGGCCGCGAATCACGTCATCCCCACCCCCGCGAACACGAAGTACGCGACCAGCACGAGCAGGCCGGAGTGCAGCAGCGCGTCGTACCGGCCGCGGCTCGCCATGCCGGCGAACCAGCCGCTCGCGAGCATCGTCGCCTGCGTGACGACGTAGAAGCGTCGGCGCTCCCGGGCGGGGTCTATCGCGTTCGGGTCGAACGTCGAGACGTCCCCGACGGCCGATAGCTGGGCGAAGCCGTCGATGACGTAGCCGTCGACGGCGACGACGATGCCGACGATGAGCAGGGCGGTCGTCCACCCGACCGCGACGTAGACGAGCATCGCGTTCCGCAGCGCCTTCTTCTCGTGGTAGAGCCGCCCCACCTCGGTCTGGAGCGTGTCGAACACGTCCTCGGCGTCGCTGCCGGCCTCGAGCGCGCCGGTGACCAGTCCCATCGTCTGCTCGGCCAGCGGCGTGCCGACGCGGTCGACGAACCGGTCGAGCGCCGCGGTCCGGAGGTCGCCGTCGTACGTCGTGAGGTTGGCGTTGAACGCCAGGTCCGCCACGTCGTCGTCCAGGGCCCCGAGGTCGACGTCCCGCGCGACGACGGCGACCGCTTCCGAGAGCGGCCGGCCCAAACTGACGTGGCTGGACACCGCGTGGACGAAGTCCTTTATCTCGCGGTCCTTCGCGTCGTCGATCCGCGCCCGCCGCGCCGCGACCAGCCCGACGGGGACGGCGAACGTCGCGTAGCCGAGCACCGCGACGTCGACCGGGTCGTACGCCAGTGCGAGGAGGAGTCCCGCGACCGCGACGGCCAGCGGAGTCGCCGCGAGCGTCGCGCTCGCCGGGTTCGTCGTGACCGAGCGGAGCGTCGCCAGCGCGCCCTCGGGGCGGCGGTAGCGGGGCAGCGACTGCCCCGGCGGCCTGAGCGCGCCGACCAGCCAGGCGGCGGTCGCGCCGACGACGAGGACGAACGCCGCGCTGCCGTACACGAGCAGGCCGCGGACCGTCGCCGTCCCGACCGGCGTCGCCACGGGCGCGCTCAGTTCGGGCGAGAGCACGCTCATCACCGTCAGGACGATGACGAGCAGCGCCGGGAGGACCAGCAGGACGATGAACAGCTCCGCGAGCAGTTCGAGAAAACCCTCGGCCTGCTCGCGGGCGCGCTGCTGGCGGTGGGAGAGCATCCGGCTCTCAAGCCGCAGGTAGGAGGCCAGCTCGTCCGCGCCCTGGTCGGCGTGTTCGCGGAACTTCAGCAGGAACGGGGCCAGGGTGTCCCGCGAGGGCGTGTCGCGGGCGACGATCCGGAGGCCCTCGTCCAGGCTCCCCGTCAGCGCCGCCTTGTTCAGCGCCTTCCGGCACGCGACGGCGGTGTCGCCGTACGCGCTCCGGTTGTCGGCGACCTTGCGCAGCATCGTCCGCGGGCTGTCGCTCCCCGTCGAGAGCGCGTGGAGGTAGCGGACCGCGCCGGGGAGCGTCCGTCGGACGTTCGCACGCCGGGAGCGCGCCAGCCAGCCCAGATACCGGCTGCCGAGCGCGACCGTCGCCCGCTTCCCGAGCGCGCCGGCGAGCGCCGCGCCGCCGGCCGCGAGGACGACCCGGGGGACGCCGCCGACCGCGACCCGGTTCACCACGGGCAGGCCGTCGTGGACGAACGCGGCGACCGCCGCCACGCGCTCCGCCGGCACCGTCATCCCGACGGCGAACGCGGCGGCGGCGAGCGCGGCGAAGGCGACCCACGAGAGCGCGTACACACGGGCGACGTACACGCCGAAGCTCACCTGCAGGTCCGTTCCCCGGTACTGCTTGCGGTCGGCGTCGTGGCGCGCCCCGTCCGCGTGTCTGGAGAACAGCGCGTACAGCAGCCGGTCGAGCGCGGCCATCGGCCGGCCGAGCCGACGGGACGACGCGTTCGACCGGCCGGCGGCCTCCGCGCCGGTCATCCCTCACCACCGACGGGGCCGCGGTCGCTCGCCGCCCGCTCGACCGTCGCCGCCTCGTTTGTCTCCAGGTCAGCGAGGAAGTCAAACAGCGCGTCGAAGTCGCGGACGCCCTCCCTGACGAGGTACTGGACGTAGCCGTGCTTGCGGTGGAACTCCGCCTCGACGGCCTCGACCGACCGGTCCGTGCGGTCGGCGAGCCGGTGGAACACGCGGAGGCCGTTGTGCCGCTCCGCGGCGTCGGTCCCGGGCATGTCTGGGTGGGCGTAGTCGAACGTGAACCCGCCGTCGCTCCCGCGGCTGGCGACCGTGTTCCAGCAGACCGTCGTGTCGCCCTTCTCGACGGTGCCGCGGTCGGAGCCGTCGCCGAGGTCGTCGAACGCCTCGCCGCCGAGGAACTCCACGACGCGGCCAGCGTAGCGCTCGCCGTCGACGTGTTTCGGGAACACGACGAGGTCGATCTCGGTGAGCAGGTACGGCGGGAGCCCCTGCTCGACGACGCGGTTGACGAGCTTCTCGACGTCCTCGGCGTGGGTCGTCCCGATGACCCCGTGGCCGGTGTTCAGCGTCTCCGCGAACGTCTCGAAGCTCGCCGGCGTGTTGATCTCGGCGATCACCTCGACGTCGGGGTTGAGGTAGTTGCATTCGGTCATCAGGTCGGCCATCGACACCTGCTTGAACTCGTTCTCGTGGTCGCGGGTCGTCAGCGAGACGCCGGTCTCGTGGGGCAGGCGGACCTCCCGGGAGCCCTCGTCGATGCTGATCGGGCGGTCCTCGAAGGGGATGAAGGGCATGTGTGCATTCATCAGCGTCGTCTTGCCGACGCCGGTCGGGCCGGAGAACAGCACGACGCAGTGGTGCTCGTACAGCATCCACAGCAGCGCCACCAGTTCGGTCGGGAGGCTGTTCCCCTCCACGAGGTCGACCGGGGTCATCGCATCGGGCGCTTGCTTGCGGATCGAGACGTGGGGGCCGTCCTCGCTGATGACGGGGAGCGCGACCGCACAGCGGATCGTCACGTCGTCGTCGACGCCCGGCGGCCGGAGGTTCACCTTCGCGCTGGGGTTGCTGGCGTTCAGTTCGGTGCCGTCGGCGGCCGCGATCTGCGTGACGACGTTGACGAACTCGCGCTCGTCCTCGAAGGCGAGGTTGGTCGGGACCCGGCTCCCGCCGTCGACGCCGTCCCGGGGGACGACCTTCACGCGCTCGCCGACGCGGTTGGCCTCGATGTCCTCCAGGTTCGGGTCCCGGATGGGGACGGTGAGCTTCCCGTGGCCGACGAAGTCCCGGAGGACGTAGTACACCAGGTCGGAGAGCCGGTCCTCGGCGTAGCGGCCGTCGACCGGCGGGACGCCGACGCCGTACTCGGCGAGCGCGGCCTTCGCGCGGTGGGTCGCCGCGTCGAGCCACGCCCGGGTGTTCCGGGCCGTGAGCTGGCGGGAGAGGTAGCGGGACGCGCGGTCCCGGATGAACGCCTCGCGGGCGTCGCCGCCGTCGGCGGAGGGGCCGTCGATCACCTCGTCGACGTTCGCCTCCCAGACGCGCTCCTTGCACTCCTCGACGAGGCGCTCGTCGCCCGGCAGGAGGTCCGGCTCTATCACCGCGTACTTCGTCGTGAACGCGTCGGTCCCGAGCAGGTGCTCGCGGTACAGCACGACCGGCACCTCGAAGCCTCGGAACGACACGGTGTACGTGTCGGCGCGCTCGCTGACGAACCGCTCGATGTGTTCGGGGTCGGCCGGCAGTTCGGTCTCGGCGGGCGCGTAGTCGGCCGTGTGGACCGCCAGGCGGTCGCCGGCGGTGTCGGCCACCTCGATGGCGTCGTCCAGCGCCAGCGGCGTCAGGTCACCGAGACAGCGCACGTCCCGGAGCGCGACGTAGCCAACGCGGCGGCGGGCGGCCGCGGACCCGTCGGTCAACCGGTCGATGGCGCGGCGGTACTTCGGCGCGAACCCCTCCCGCATGCGCTCGGCGGTGCCCTCCCGCGTGAGCGGTCGGCGGAGCGTGGCCCGCTCGAAGTGCTCGACGACGCGCTCGACGGCGTCCCGGTCGGCCGCGGAGAGCCGGGGCTCGCGCACGTCGTAGGCGAAGGCGTCGTCGGTCTCCCGGACCGTCGCCACCACGTCCGGGTGGATCTCGTACTGCGACCGCACGTCGGGGGCGTACCACGCTTCCGGGTCGTCCGGCGGCAGCGGCGGCGGGACGGCGCCGGCGGGGTCGTCGCGCGACCGTTCGGCCTCCGTCGCCAGTTCGAGCGTGGGTGAATCGGTCATGGACCGGTGTGGTTCTCCTTTGTATTTAAATCTTGATCCACAAATTAAACTGAGGAATTATTTTTCCAGTTCCCCGGTACAAACCAGCCGACCCAGCCCGTGACGGCCCGATCGTCCAGGGGAAGAGCCGCCGGTACAGCGGTCGCGGGGCGGAGCTGTCACCGAAAAGACGGAAAGCATAAGTGAACAATGAGGCAAGACGGCGTGTGGATAGAGACGCCCTCCGCCCCGCCCTGATCGGCGTCGTCTGCGTGCTCGCCATCGCGCTGGCGGCGGCGACGCTCACCTCCCCCGTCGACACCGGCGGTGGGGGTGGCGGTATCACCCCCGCATCGGACACCCCCGACCAGCAACCGAGCGGCGTCGGCGACGACGACCCCGGTAGCTCGGGCGGCGGCAACTTCGGCATCGACCCGATCTGCCTACAGATACTCTCCGGGCCGGGCCCGTATCTGGTCCTCGCGGTCATCGTGCTCGGCGTCGGCGTGCCGTACTACTTGCGCTACGGCTGGTTGACCGGATTCGGGATGGCGATGGCCGTCGGTATTCCGCTGCTCGTGCTCGTGGTCGTGCTGACCGCGGGCTGTGCCGGCGACTTTCCCGCCGGACAGCCGGGGATGAACATGACCCCGACGGTCGGCGACGGGAACGGGTCGAGCGCGCCGCTGGGCAGCGGCGATGGGGACGTGACCGACCCGACCGCCCCGCCGGTGCTCATCCTGCTCGTCCTCGGCGTCGCCGCGGTCACGGTCGTCGGGCTCTACCTGGCCAGCGACGACCGCGACGACGAGCCACAGGAGGAGGACGCGGAGACCGCAGCCGAACAGCGGGAGGCGATCGGCCGCGCCGCCGGGCGGGCGGCGGACCGCATCGAGGACGACGTGGACGTGGAAAACGAGGTGTACCGCGCCTGGCGGGAGATGACCGACCACCTCGACGTGGACCGGCCCGAGTCGAGCACGCCGTCGGAGTTCGCCGACGCCGCCGTCGAGGCCGGCATGTCCGGGTCGGACGTGGGCGAACTGACGCGGCTGTTCGAGGAGGTTCGGTACGGCGGCGCGTCGCCGACCGAGGACCGCGAGCAGCGGGCCGTCGCGGCGCTGCGGCGGATCGAGGGGGAGTACGCTGCGGACGACAGCGAGGCCGCAGGGGGTGACCGATGAGCCGGCTCCGGACCCTCGTCGCGGGCTTCGGGCTCCTCGCCGCGGCGGCTGGCTTCGTCTTCGTGTTCGTGCCGTCGGCCGCAGCGGGGATCGGCCTGACCGAGAGCATCGTGGTGGCCGTCGGGTTCCTGGCCCTGCTGCAGGGGTATCGCGTCGTGAGCGCCCGGCGGCGGTCGTCGACCCGCGAGTTCGAGACGCCGGACCCGGAGACGCGACAGGAACTCCCGACGCCCGGCGACGGGTTCGACGAGGGGCTTGCCGCCCGGAAGGGCCGCGGCTGGGCCGCCCGCAGACACCGGGTCGGCGACCGCCTCGAAGAGGCCGCGGTCGACGCGATCACCTACGCCGAGGACTGCTCCGAGGCGACCGCACGCGAGATGCTTGAGGCCGGGACCTGGACCGACGACCCGCAGGCCGCGGCGATGTTCTCGACCGGCCGGCCCGAGGGGTCGACGCTGTGGCGGCGGCTCAGAGAGACGTTCTCCATGGAACCGACGTTCGACCGCCGCGCCCGCCGGGCCGCACACGCCGTCGCGGACCTCCGCGGCGTCGACGACCGACCGGAGGGGGAGTCGGAATGACGGCGAGCGCTACGCGGACCGGGAGCGACGAGACCCCGGCCGTCGACGGGAACGAGGACGCGGCGGGGACGGCGGCCGACGACGCGGCGGCGGACCCGGTCGAGACACACACGACCGAGACCCGTCGCTGGCGCGGCGTCAGCGCCATCGCGTTCGTGGCGGGCGGGTTCGGCATGGCGCTTTCCCGGCCGTCGCTGCTGCTCGCGGGCGTCGTCGGCGTCGCGTACGCCGCCTACGCGCGGGCGGGAACCGCGCCGGAGGTGTCACTCGCCGTCGCCCGGACGCTCTCGGACCGCGACCCGGAGCCCGGTGACGAGGTGACCGTGACGGTCACCGTGACGAACGAGGGGTCGTCCCCGCTGTTCGACCTCCGGATCGTCGACGGCGTCCCGGAGGCGCTCGGTGTGGTCGACGGCGTCCCGCGGCTCGGCACGGCGCTCCGGCCGGGCGAGTCGGCGTCGTTCGAGTACACGGTGCTCGCGACCCGGGGCAGCCACGAGTTCGACCGGCTGACCGCCATCGCACGGGGGGCAAGCGGCGCGGTCGAGCGCCGGGTCCGCATCCCGACGAACGACGGGCTGTCGTGCCAGCCGTCGTTCGACCCGGTGTCGTCGGTCGCGCTCCGCTCGCTGACGACGCGCCACGCCGGCCGGGTCGAGACCGACGACGGCGGCGAGGGGGTCGAGTTCCACTCCACGCGGGAGTACCGCGCGGGCGACTCGCTCTCGCGCATCGACTGGAACCGCCACGCCCGCACCGGCGAACTGGCGACGCTCCGGTTCCGGAAGGAGCGCTCCGCGACGGTCGTGCTCCTGCTCGACGTCCGGGAGGAGGCGTACGTCCGGCCGGACGACGACAGCCCCCACGCCGTCGACCGCGGGATGACGGCCGCGACGTCTGTGTTCCCCGCGCTGCTGGAGGCCGGAAACCGCGTCGGGGTCGCCGCGTTCGGCCCGACGGAGGTGTGGCTCCCGCCCGGCCTCGGCGCGGACCACCGCGCGCGGGCACAGGAGCTGTTCACCGCGAACCCGGCCTTCTCGCCGGAGGTGCCCGACGACCCGTTCTACTTCTCGGTCAGGCTGCGGCGGCTCCGCAAGCGCTTCCCCGACGACGCGCAGGTGATCCTGTTCTCGCCGCTGTGTGACGACCAGGTCGTCCGGCTGGCCCGGCTGCTCGACGCCCACGGCCACCTCGTCACGGTGCTTAGCCCGGACCCGACGTCGTCGGCGACCGCGGGCCACCGGCTGGCCGCCGCGGAACGCGCCGAGCGGATCACCGGGCTCCGTGAGGGCGGCATCAGGGTCGCCGAGCTACCGGCGGAGATGAGCACCGAGGCGGCGCTTGCCCGCGCCGGCAAGAGGTGGTCGCGGTGACCGTCGAGATAGACCGGCTGCCGCCGGTCAACAGCGGGATGGCGGCGGTCGTCGTGGCGAGCCTGTGTACGGCGCTGCTGGGGCTGTACTCGCTCTACGCCGCGCCGTTCGGCGCGCTCGCGATGGTCGCGGCCGCCGGGACGACGTTCCGCGGCTGGCGGCGGGCGGCGACGCTCACCGGCGTCTTCCTGTTCCTCGGGGCGATGGTCTCGGGGGTGCTTGGCGCGCCGACCGTCGTCGTCGTGGCCGGCGTCGGCGGCTCGGTCGTCGCCTGGGACCTCCTCGACAACGCCGTCTCGCTGGGCGAACAGCTCGGCCGCGAGGCCGACACGAGCCGGGCCGAACTGGTCCACGCGGCCGGCAGCGTCTCGGTCGGCGCGGTCGTCTCGCTGTGCAGTTACGGCCTGTATCAGGTCGCCGGCGGGGGCCGCCCGCTCGCGGCGCTCGTGTTCCTCCTGCTCGGGGCCGTGGCGCTGACGTCCGTGCTGCGGTCCTGAGGCCGGCTCACTCCAGCGTCGGCACCGGCACCTGGTCCAGCACGCTCTCGACGACCGCGCCCTTCTCGACGTCGTTGACCGTCGCGTCCGGCGTCAACACGAGGCGGTGGGCGAGCACCGGCTGCGCCACGCGCTTGATGTCGTCCGGCGTGACGAACTCCCGGCCGGCCAGCACGGCCTCGGCGCGGGCCGTCTCGAACAGCCGCTGGGTGCCACGCGGCGAGACGCCGACTTCGACGCGGCGGTCCTCGCGGGTGGCCCGGGCGACCCGGGCGACGTACTCCAGCAGTTCGTCCTCGATCCGGACGGACTCGGGCACCCGGCGGAGCTGATCGACGGCCTCGTCGGTCAGCACACGCTCGGCGTCGGGGCTCTGCGTGTCGCGGGCACGCCGCCGGCGGAGCAGTTCGACCTCGCCGTCCAGGTCGGGGTAGCCGAGGCTCGTCTTGACCATGAACCGGTCGACCTGGGCCTCGGGCAGCGGGAACGTGCCCTCCTGCTCGACGGGGTTCTGCGTGGCGATCACGAAGAAGGGGTCGGGCAGGTCGTGCGTGTCACCGTCGACGGTGACCTGCCCCTCCTCCATGGCCTCCAGCAGCGCGGCCTGGGTCTTCGGCGGCGCGCGGTTTATCTCGTCGGCCAGCACGATGTTCGCGAAGATCGGCCCCTCGTTGAAGGAGAACTCGGCGGAGTCCTCGTCGAACACGTGCGTGCCGGTTACGTCGGAGGGGAGGAGGTCCGGCGTGAACTGCACCCGGCTGAAGGAGAGCCCGAACGCGGTCGCGAACGACCGCGCGGTGAGGGTCTTGCCCGTGCCGGGGACGTCCTCCAGCAGGACGTGGCCGCGGGCCATCACGCCCAGCAGCACCGTTCGGAGGAACTCGCGGTCGGCGATGACTGCGTCGCCGACCGTGTCGAGGACGGCCTGTGCTTCCTCGTTCGCGTCGGGGACTTCCATGGTCCCCGTCCGCACGGCCCCGATTTATTTTTGGTGATCGTCGCCCCGCGGCCGAACCGAAATCCATAAAGTCGGCAACGGTGAAGCGCCTGATGGAGCCGAGGTAGCCTAGCCCGGCCAAGGCGGTTGCTTCGAGAGCAACTGTCCGCAAGGACTCAGGAGTTCAAATCTCCTCCTCGGCGCTTTCTACGACCCTCGCCGGTGAGAGCCGTCAGTGGCGGCGTGGGACCACTCGCGTCAGAACAGCGGGTCCAGGTCCTCGCCCTGGTCGCCGATCAGTTGCTCCTCGGCTTTCTCCTGGCCCTGGCGCTGGCCCTCGATGTTGTCCTGGGTCTCGTTGGCGATGATCTGGAGCTTCTTGATGCGCGGGACCTCCGTGACGCCGGAGAGTAGCACCGCCGCGGCGACGGAGTCCGACCTCGTCGGGTAGTCGCCTCCCCGGACCTCCATGGAGCCGGTCTCCTCCTCCAGCCAGCGGCGGCCCTCCTCGATGCCCTTCCGGCTGAGGTGGGCCGGCGGGCCGGCGACGACCGACAGCGAGCGCTCGGCGCTGTCGACGTCGCAGGGCAGCGTCAGTCGACCCAGCGTCGCCTTGCGGACGAGGCTGGTGATCCGGTTCGTCGCCTCGCTCGGGTCGGGTTCGGCGTTCGACCCGCCGCCGGTGAACCGCGAGAGCAGGCCGCCCTCGTCCTCGGGGACCAACTCCTCCGAGGCGTAGCCGACCGCCGAGACGCCGCTTGCCTCCAGCGTGTTGACGATCTCGCTGGCGTCGACGACGCTCTCGGCGACAACGTCGCCGCCGCCGGTCTCGCCGGCCGAGAACAGCACGCCGAAGCGGCGTGCGATCTCCTGGTTTATCTCGTCGTAGCCGGCGGTCAGCGTCTCGCCCGACTTCCGCCAGGCGTCGTTGTCGAACACCAGCAGGTTGTCCACCTCGCGGACGAACGTCTGGAACGAGCGGGCGGCGTTCAGCGTGTAGATGCCCCCCTCGTCGGTCGCCGGGAGGACGCCGAGCCCGTAGACGGGGGTGGAGTAGACGCGCTGGAGTTCCTTGGCGATGACCGGCCCCGCGCCGCTGCCGGTGCCGCCGCCGAGCGCGGCGACGACGAGGAACGCGTCGACGTGGCTGACCGGGACGTCGTCGGTCGCGGCGACGACCTCCGTCGACTCCTCGGCGGCGATCTCCGCGCCGAGTTCGTTGTCCGCCCCGACGCCGTGGCCGCCGACGCGGGATTGGCCGATGAGGACGCGGTTGTCCTCCGGGACGTACTGCAGGCCCTGCAGGTCCGAGCGGGCCGTGTTGATCGCCGTCGCGGCCGTGATGAAGTCGGCCTCGGCCCGCTGCTCGTACGCGAGGAACTCGTCGACGATCTTGCCGCCGGCCTGGCCGACTGCGATGAGTGCTAACTGCATAGGTCTCCCGTGGGAGGTGCCAACACCGACTCGTATGATAGTACGTCACAAGATGTGGCCGGTCCGTTCCGGGATAGTTACCAGTCTGTCAGGCAGCGGCCGCCCCAGCGGACGAAAACGGGAACGCTGATCGTTGGGACGGAAGAAACAGGAGCTGGTTTCGTCGCTTCGTCGGGGGTCGAAACGCCGATAAAATCGCTACCGCGTCTATCGAGTCGGCGGGGTCGACCGCTTACGCGTCGTCCTCGTCGTCAACGTCTTCGAAATCGGCGTCGACGAACTCCTCGTCGCCGCCCGCACCGCCGGCCGGGCCGCCGCCCATGCCGCCGGCACCGCCCGCGCCCGCACCGCCCGCGCCGGCCTGGGCCTGCTGCTGGTACATCTGCTTGCCGATCTCCTGCAGTTCGGAGCTCAGGCTCTCGGTGGCGTCCTCGATCTCCTCCTTCGTCGCGTCGTCGTCCTCGAGGACGGCCTCGACGTCGTCGATCTTTGCCTCGATGGACTCGCGGAGGTCGGCGTCGACCTCCTCCTCGTTTTCCTCCAGCAGCGACTCGGCACGCTGGACCGAGGCCTCGGCCTCGTTGCGGGCCTCGATGCGCTCGCGGCGGCGCTGGTCCTCCTCGGCGTGCTCCTCGGCTTCGGCCTGCATCTGGTCGATCTCGGCGTCGGAGAGGCCGGCACCGCCCTCGATGGTGATCTCCTCGCTCTCGCCGGAGCCCTTGTCCTCGGCGGAGACGTTGACGATGCCGTTCTCGTCGATGGAGAACGTCACCTCGATCTGGGGCGTCCCGGCGGGGGCCGGCGGGATGCCGGTCAGGTGGAACTCGCCGAGCAGTTCGTTCTCCTCGGCGATCTCGCGCTCGCCCTGGAACACGCGGACCTGCACGGAGGTCTGGTTGTCCGCGGCCGTGGTGAATATCTTCGACTCCTCGGTCGGGATGGTCGTGTTCTTCTCGATGAGCCGCTCGAAGATGCCGCCCTTGACCTCGATGCCCAGCGAGAGGGGCGTCACGTCGAGCAGGACGATGTCGTCGACGTCACCGGAGAGGACGCCGCCCTGGATCGCCGCGCCCAGCGCGACGGCCTCGTCGGGGTTGACGTTCTTCTTGGGCTCCTTGCCGGTGAGCTCCTCGACCTGCTCCTCGACCTGCGGCATCCGGGTGGAGCCGCCGACGAGCAGCACCTCGTCGATGTCGTCCTTGCCGTAGCCGGCGTCCTCGAGGGCCTGCTCGGTCGGCTCGACGGTGCGCTCGATGAGGTCGGCCGTGAGCGACTCGAACTTCGCGCGGGTGAGGCTCTGTTCGAGGTGGATCGGGCCGTCGTCGGTCGCCGTGATGAACGGCAGGTTGATCTCCGTCTCCTTCCGGCTGGACAGTTCGATCTTCGCCTCCTCGGCGGCGTCCTTGAGGCGCTGGAGCGCCTGCCGGTCCTCGCGGAGGTCGATGCCGTGCTCGTCCTGGAACTCGTCGGCCAGCCAGTCGATGATGGCGTGGTCCCAGTCGTCGCCGCCGAGGTCGTTGTCGCCGTTGGTCGCGACGACCTCGTAGACGCCGCCGCCGAGATCGAGAATAGAGACGTCGAACGTGCCGCCGCCGAGGTCGTACACGAGCACGGTCTGGTCGGACTCGTCGTCGAGGCCGTACGCCATCGAGGCGGCCGTCGGCTCGTTGACGATGCGGTCGACCTCGAAGCCGGCGATCTCGCCGGCGTCCTTGGTCGCCTGGCGCTGGCGGTCGTTGAAGTACGCCGGCACCGTGATGACGGCCTTCTCGACCTCGTCGCCCAGGTACTCCTCGGCGTCGCGCTTGATCTTCTGGAGGATCATCGCCGAGATCTGCTCGGGCGTGTACTCCTCGTCGTCGATCTCGACGGTGTAGTCCTCGTCGCCCATGTGGCGCTTGATGGACTGGAGCGTCCGCTCGGGGTTCTGGACGGCCTGGTTTTTCGCCGGCTTCCCGACGAGTCGCTCGCCGTCGTCCGAGAACGAGACGACCGAGGGCGTCGTCCGCTCGCCCTCGCTGTTGACGATGATCTCCGGGTCACCGCCTTCCATCACTGCGAACGCGCTGTTTGTCGTCCCCAGGTCGATTCCGAGAATCTTGTTACTCGCCATCTTGAGCGTTGTTTGCTGGTTCGGCGGTATAACTCTTGCTACACTCGGTGAGCGGGCCGAATAAAACTACGCGAACGGGGCTGGATTAAACAAACCGGCGGCGGTTCGAGCGGGGCGGTTTTATAAGCGTCAGGCGGCCCCGTCGTCAGCGTCGCCGTCCCCGTCGTCGCCGGCATCGTCGTCCGATTCGTCGACCGCACCGTCAAGTTCGATCGCCTCGTCGTCGTCTGCCTCCGCGTCGGCGTCGTCTCCGTCGGCCCCGTCGTCAGCGTCGCTCTCGTCGGCGTCGCCCGTGCCGTCGCTGACGGTCACCTGCGCCGTGCGCAACACCTTGTCGCTCATCTCGTATCCGGGCGTGTACACCTCGGCGATGGCGTCGGCCGGCTGGTCGCTCTCGACGCGCATCATCACCTCGTGGCGCTGCGGGTCGACCTCCGAGCCGGGGTCGGGGTCGATCTCGGCGACCTCCTCGTCCTCGAGGACGCGGTCGAACTCCTTCAGGGTCATCTCGACGCCCTCGCGGATGCTCTCGACGTCGTCGTGGTCGTCCTCGACCGCGCGGTTCAGGTTGTCCCGGACGTCGAGCAGGCGCTCGACGAGGTCCTCGGTCGCGCGGTCGCGGATCTGGTCCTGGCGCTTTTTCGCCCGCTTCTTGTAGTTCTGGAAGTCCGCCTGCTTGCGCTTCAGGCGGTCCTCCAGGTCCTCGACGTCCTCGTCGCGCTCGGCGAGTTCGTCCTCCAGTTCCGCGGCCCGCTCCTCGTACTCGTCGCGCTCGGCCGCCAGTTCGTCGACGCGGCGGTCGAGTTCGACGGCCTTCTCCAGCAGCCGGCGCACGTCCGCGCCCAGTTCCTCGTCGTACTCCGCGACCGCCTCCGGGAGCTGCTCGCTGATGGTCGTTCGCTCCTTGTCGGAATCCGACTCCGCAGCGGCCGCCTCGGCTTCGACGTCGGCTGTCCGGTCGCCGTCGTCCGCCGGAGCCGCCGCGTCCGTGCCCTCGTCCTCGCTCATGAGCGAACGAAGCCGTCGGGCGGGTTTAGTTTTTTTCAAGCGCCCGTCGCGGACGGGGCCGGCGCGGGGTGGCCGCGCCCGGCGCTGGCGTCCGGCACCGAAGGGGGAGCGATAAATGCCGGCGGTCCCAACGGCCGCGCGTGAGCGGCCTCACGCTGCGCTTCGAGGACGGGACGGTGCGCGTCGACGGCGACGGCGACTGCCCGCCGTTCGTCGAGCGCGACCCCCGCTCGGGAACCCGCCGGGCGTCGGCCCACCGCTACGCCGACCTGCGGGACTGGCTCGACGAGCGCGGCGTCGCCTACGACGACCGCGTCCTCGACACGGAGCCGCTGTCGGGGCTGGACTCCGCGTACGAGCTCCGCGAGTACCAGGCCGACGCGCTCGCCGCGTGGCGCGACGGCGGGAACGCCGTCGACGGCGCGGACGCGGCGGCCCGCGGCGGCCCGCGCCGCGGCGTCCTCGAACTCCCGACCGGCAGCGGGAAGACGGTGATCGCCATCGCGGCCATCGAGGAACTGGCGACGCCGACGCTCGTCGTCGTGCCGACGATCGACCTCCTCCAGCAGTGGCGGCGCGAACTCGAACGGGAGTTCGACCGCCCGGTCGGCCAGCTCGGCGGCGGCGAGCAGCGCGTCGAGGCGCTGACCGTCTCGACGTACGATTCGGCGTACCTCCGGGGCGACGACGTCGGCGACCGGTTCGGGCTCGTCGTGTTCGACGAGGTCCACCACCTCGGCGGCGAGGGGTACCGCGAGATCGCCCGCCTGCTCGCCGCGCCGGCGCGGCTGGGGCTCACCGCCACCTTCGAGCGACCGGACGACGCCCACGAGGTCGTCGAGCGCCTCGTCGGCCCGGTCGTCTACCGGATCTCGGCGGAGGAACTCGCGGGCGAGCACCTCGCGCCGTACGACGTCAAGCGGATCGCGGTCGAACTGACCGACGACGAACGCGAGGAGTACGAGCACAATCAGGAGACGTTCACCGACTACCTCGCCCGCTCGAACGTCGAACTGCGGAGCGGGAGCGACTACCAGGAACTCGTCAAGCGGTCGGGGTCGGACCCGGAGGCGCGCGAGGCGCTGCTGGCCAAGCAGCGCGCCCGTGAGATCATGATGGGCAGCGAGAACAAGGTCACCCGGCTCGCCGGGATCCTCGACGACCACCGCGACGACCGCGTCATCGTCTTCACCGCGCACAACGAGCTGGCGTACCGCATCTCCGAGCGGTTCCTGATCCCGGCGGTCACCCACCGCACGAGCGCGGCCGAGCGCCGGGAGGTCATCGAGGGGTTCCGCGACGGCACGTACTCGCGGGTCGTCACGTCGAACGTGCTGGACGAGGGCGTCGACGTGCCGGACGCCAACGTCGCAGTCGTCCTCTCGGGCAGCGGCAGCGAGCGGGAGTTCACCCAGCGGCTCGGCCGGATCCTCCGCCCGAAGGCGGACGACGGCTCGGGGCTGGGGGAGCGCGCGCTGCTGTACGAGGTGGTGAGCGAGGGGACCGCGGAAAAACGAGTCTCCGCCCGGCGGCGCTAGGGGCCGTCGACCGACTCCCAGCGCGGGCTGATGCTCCGGCTGTCGGCCGCCAGGTACTCGTCGCGGGTCACGTCGAAGACGAACTCGTAGGTCACCCGCTCGCCGGGGTCGAGCCGGACGGTGCGGCGCCGGGCGTACGTCGTCCCGTCGGCGGTGATCTCGTAGACGAGCACCGCGGCCCGGCGCTCGGCGTCGGTGTTCTCCAGCGTCGTCGTGACCGTCATGTACCCGTCCTCGGTCTCGCCGTACGACGTCTCGCGGAAGGCGAACCACCGGCCGGGGCTCGGCGTCGTGCCGACGGTGATGCCGCCGGGGTCGACCGGGGTGGACTCGGCCGTCGGCGTCGGGTAGTCGCCGGGCTCGGGCGGGCCCTGCCGGCGGCTCCAGCCCTCCTCGTTGCGCCCGCAGCCGGCGAGGCCGGCGGCGCCGAGCGCGGCGAGCGACCGCAGGAGTTCCCGCCGTTGCATACGCGAGGGGTCGGGGCAGGGGGACGTATGTCTTGTGACCTCGGCCGGCCGCCACGGGGACCGCACCCGGCACCCGACCGCTTTTTTCCCTGGCCCGCCGACACCCGGGCGGATGCTGACGAAGGACCTCCTGCGCGTCTCGCGGGCTGGCGGCGGCTACTCCCCGCAGTTCGCCGACCGGGCACACCGGCCGCTCGCCGCGAAGGCCCTCGGGACGTTCCAGGGCCACGTCGGCGAGGAGCGGGCGGACCTGGACGACGCGCTGACGGCGCTCGAACGCGAGGCCGACGACTTCAAGCTCGTCCGGGGGTTCGCGCACCTGCTGGGGCGGGAGGCGCGGTTCGAGACCCGCGCGGGGGTCGACCCCGAACGGGCGCGCCGCGAGGCGTTCGCCGCCGGCGAGGCGGTCGGCGTGGTCACCGAGGCCGAGCGCGGGACGGCGCTGTCGCGGGCGGCCGACGCGCTCGGGACCGACCCCGACACCGTCGAGACGGCGCTGTACGCCGACCGCGAGGACCGGCAGGTGCTCGCCGCGTTCGACGCGCGCTGGTCGCCCGACGAACTGGTCGCGCAGTACAACCTCTCGCTGGCCCAGACCGCGCTGTTCGACGCGACGGAGGTCCGGGCGCGCTCGTCGGACCCGAAGGCGCTCGTCTCGGCGGTCAAGCGCCTCCGCCTGATGTACGAGGTGGTCCGGCTCGACGGCGGCGAACGCGAGGTGGTCGTGACGGGGCCGACGCGGCTGTTCCGGTCGACGCGGCGCTACGGGACGCGCTTCGCCCGCCTCCTGCGGACGCTGGCGAAAGCCGAGGAGTGGCGGCTGACCGCGACGATAGACGACCGCGGCACCGAGCGCGAACTCCGGCTCTCCTCCGACGACCCGGTGCGGGTGCCCGACGCCGAGCCCGTGACGGAGGTGAGCTACGACAGCGGCGTCGAGGCCGACTTCGCCGCGCGGTTCGAGTCGCTGGGCCTGGACTGGGACCTGGTCCGCGAGCCGGAGCCGCTTGCGGCGGGGTCGCGGGTGATGATCCCCGATTTCGCGTTCGAGTACGCCCACGCCGACTTCCGCGTCTTCTTCGAGATCATGGGCTTCTGGACGCCGGAGTACGTCGAGAAGAAGCTCGCGCAACTGGACGCCGTCGACGACGTCGAACTCCTCGTCGCGGTCGACGAGAGCCTCGGCGTCGGCGAGGAGATAGTCGCCCGGGACCACCGCGCGATCCCCTACGCCGGGAGCGTGCGGATCAAGGACGTGCGCGACGCGCTCCGGCGCTACGAGGACGAACTGGTCGCCGAGAGCGCCGCGGCGCTCCCCGCCGAACTCGCGCCCGAGGACGACGTCGTGACGCTCGCCGAACTCGCCGAGCGCCACCGCGTGGGCGAGGCCGCCGTCGAGGGGAAGGCGTTCCCCGAGCACGAGATGGTCGGCCGGACGCTGGTGCGGCCCGCGGTACTGGAGGGACTCGCCGGCGAGATAGCCGCGGGGATGTCGCTGTCCGAGGCCGAGGCCCTGCTGGACGAGCGCGGGATCGACGACGCGAGCGCGACGCTGTCGAGGCTGGGCTACCGCGTCGAGTGGGAGGGGCTGGGCGGCGGGACGGTGCGGGAGCGGGAGTAGCGGTCGCGGGACTAACCGGCCGTCAGAACTCCCGCCGACGGCCCTTCGGCACGCGCGACCGGAGTTCGCCGTGGACGTACAGGCCGACGCCGAGCGGCGCGTCGCCGCCCGCGAGTTCGTGGGCCGCGATGAGGTAGCCCCAGTCGCCGTCCCAGTCGAGTTCCTGGTCCTCGCCGGCGACGAACCGCGTCGCCTCCTCGCGGGAGAGGCGGATCACGTTCCGCTCGGCGCGCTCGCCGAAGCGCTGGACGGCCTCGGTCGTGGGCTTCCAGTGTTCCTGCCGGGTGCGCATGAACGTCATACCGAGGCCCTCCACCTCGACCGGGGAGTCGACGTCGCCGGCGAATATCCAGACCTTCCCCGCGCCCTTCTCCCAGAACGTGTGGTCGGCGAAGGTTTCCGGTGGGACGCCGAAGCGCTCGTCCCACCAGTCGACGATCTCCCGCCGCGAAGCGCGACCCTCGACCTCGCGGTCCTCGGGGGTCGCCGGAAGGCGGTCGAACCGGTTCCCGTCGTTTTCGCTCATGCGCCCACCTCCAGTTTCGCCACGAAGAAGCCGCCGGTGTCCTGGAAGTGCGGGTAGATGCGGGCGGCCTTGCGGACGCTGTCGTCGTACGTCTCGCCGTCCCACTCGGTGACGCCGGGGATGCAGTCGACGTCGAGGCCGTGGTCGACCAGCCGGCAGTCCTCCTCGCGGAGGACGTGGTCGAGCACCCCCTCGTTCTCCTCGGGGGCGAACGTGCAGGTGGAGTAGACGACGGTGCCGCCCGCGCGGGTGGCCTGGACGGCCCGGCGGAGGATCCCCTTCTGGACGCCGGCGACGCCGCGGACGTGGTCCATCGTCCACCCGTCGAGCGCGTCGGGGTTCTTGCGGATCGTCCCCTCGCAGGAGCAGGGCGCGTCGACCAGCGCGCGGTCGAACTCCCGGCCGCCGAAGGGCTTCAGCGAGAAGTTCCGGGCGTCCTGGTTGGTCACCGCGACGTTCGTCACGCCGAGGCGCTCGGCGTTCGAGCGCAGCGCCGAGAGGCGGCCGAGGTTGCTGTCGTTGGCGACCAGCAGGCCGCGGTCGTCCATCAGCGCGGCGAGGTGGGTGGTCTTGCTCCCCGGCGCGGCGCAGGCGTCCCAGACGCGCTCGCCCGGTTCCGGGGAGAGCGCCGTCGCGGGCAGCGCGGACACCTCCTCCTGGCCGTGGAGCCAGCCGTGGTAGTACGGCCAGGTGTTGCCCGGGCGGTCCGTGTCCACCGTCATGACGCGGTCGTTCCAGGCCGCCTGCTCCCAGCCGACGCCCTCGGCGTCCAGCGCCGCGGTCGCCCGCTCGACCGACGCCTTGATCGTGTTGACCCGGACGGCCGAGGGGAGCGGCCGCCGGCACGCGTCGAGGAACGCCTCGAAGTCGTCGACGAGGGGCCGATACCGGTCCAGTGGGTCCATTACGCCGCCGTTCGCCCGGCGGTCGCTTGTGGGTTTCGGAGCGGCGGTCGGACGGCGGCGGAGCCGTCCGGTCGCTCCACCCCGCATCGTTAAGCCGCCGCCGCGGGACATTCGGAACATGGCTCGCGTCAAGATCCGGACTGACGGCGTCGACCTGGACGAACCGTGGCTGGTCGAGGGCATGCCCGGCGTCGGGCTGGTCGGGAAGATAGCGACCGACCACCTGGTCGAGGAGTTCGACATGGAGTACTACGCGAGCGTTCACTGCGACGGCATCCCGCGGATCGCCGTCTACGGCGACGGCGACCGGACGGTCCGCCCGCCCGTTCGGCTGTACGCCGACGAGGAGCGCGACCTGCTGGCCCTCCAGAGCGACGTGCCGGTGTCGGCAAACGCCGCCCACGAGTTCGCCGCCTGCGTCACGTCGTGGATCGCGGACAACGACGTCACCCCGCTGTACCTGAGCGGCCGCCCGGCCGAGAAAGAGGGCGTCCCCTCCCTGTTCGGCATCGGGACGGGGGCCGGCGGCACGCTGCTCGACGAGCAGGGCATCGACCGGCCCGAGGAGAACGGCGCGATCGCCGGGCCGACGGGCGCGCTCGTCGGCCGGGCCGCCGAGACCGAGACCGACAGCGTCGCGCTGGTGGTCGAGAGCGACCCGCAGTTCCCCGACCCGGAGGCCGCCCGGGTCCTCATCGACCGCGGCATCGGCCCGCTGGCCGGCGTCGACCCGTCCGTCGACCACCTCGTCGACCGCGCCGAGGAGATCCGCAAGCAGAAGGAGGAACTGGCCCGCCGGATGCAGGAGGCCGGGGAGGCCGAGAGCTCGCAGGCCCAGCCGCTGCGGATGTTCCAGTAACCGCGCCGGGCGACGTGTCGCGGCCGCTACTGCCGGCGGCAGCCGGACCGGTGCAGCCGAACCCCGACCGCCGCCGGCGCAGACCGACCGACACTTCACGCTGGCGGTCGGACGGGGACGCATGAGCGACCTCGAAACCGCGGTCGACGAGTTCATCGACGAGGCCGACACGGTGTACGGCGAGTACGAACGGGGGTACATGGACGCCGACGCGGCGCTGTCGCGGCTGGAGACCCACCTCGACGAACTGCGCGAGGCGAGCGAGTAGCGCGCGGCAGGCGAATCCTTTATATCGTATCCCACACGTTACTACCCCAACATGACTGGGGAGGGGACGTCGCTGCTGTACGTCGGCGGCGGCGCGGTGGCCGACGCCGCGGCGTCCGTCGACGGGGTGAGCGTGCGCACGGTCGAGGAGGCCGACGCGGCCAGGGCGGCCCTCGACCGTACCGCCCGGTCGCTCGTCGTGGTCGAGCAGGGGGTCGCGGGCTGGCCGGCCCTGCTCCGGGACGTGACCGGCGACGGGTCGCCGCCAGCGCTGTTCGTGACGCTCGACGGCGAGGGGGTCGACCGCGCCGTCGAGGCCGGCGCGACGGACTACGTGCGCGCCGACGCCCCGCCCACGGTCGTCCGGCGGCGGGTGCGGAGCGCGGTCGAGGACCGCGAACTCGACCGGTATCGGACCCTGGTCGAGACCGTGGGCGACGCCATGTACATGCTCGACGCCGACGGGCGGATCACGATGGCCAACGAGGCGATGGCGGAGGCGCTCGGGTGCGACCGGGCGACGCTCGTCGGGAGCCACGCGACCGAGTTCATGCCCGAGGAGGACTACGAACGCGGGACCGAACTGCTCCGGTCGCTGGCCGCGGACGACGGGCGCGACCGCGACACCTACGAGATGTGGTCCGTCGGGGCCGGCGACGCGACCACCCCGACCGAGAACAACGTCGCCCTCCTCACCGACGAGAGCGGGGCCGTCGAGGGGTCGGTCGGGGTCATCCGCGACATCACCGAGCGCAAGCGCCGGACGGAGACGCTCGAACGGCAGAACGAGCGGCTGGACGAGTTCGCCAGCACCGTCACCCACGACCTCCGGAACCCGCTGAACGTGATCGACGGCCACCTGGAACTGGCACGGGAGGACGACGACCCGCACCACCTGGACGTGATCGAACGCGAGGTCGAACGGATCGACGAACTGCTGGCCGACCTGCGCCGCCTCGCCCGGCAGGGGAAGGTCGTCAGCGAACCGGACCCGGTGTCGCTGACGGACGTCGCCGCCGACGCCTGGAACGGGGTCCCGACGGCCGACGCCGCGATCGACCTGCCCAACCGCGACCCGACGGTGCGGGCCGACCGGACCAGGCTCCGGCAGCTGCTGGAGAACCTGTTCCGCAACGCCGTCGAGCACGGCGCGGCGGCGTCGGACGCCGACGTGCGGGGCGACGGCGGCACGGACGGCGTGACCGTCCGCGTCGGCGCGACCGACGGGGGCTTTTTCGTGGCCGACGACGGCCGGGGGATCCCGGCGACGGAGCGCGAGCGGATCTTCGACCGGGGGTACACCACCGCCGACGACGGCACCGGACTCGGGCTGAAGATCGTCCGGCGGATCGCGGCGGGCCACGGCTGGACGGTCGAGGCGGGCGAGAGCGACGACGGCGGTGCCCGGTTCGAGTTCCGGACGGCCGTCACGCCGGACTGACGGCGTCGGAGCATCAAGAGTTATGCCGTCCGCGGTGCCGGTAGTGCACATGACGGACTTCTCCCGGCGTGTGGAGCAAGTGTCGATCAGCGGCATCCGCGAGGTGTTCGAGGCGGCGGGCGACGACGCGATCAACCTCGGACTGGGCCAGCCGGACTTCCCGACGCCCGAGCACGCCCGGCAGGCGGCCGTCGACGCGATAGAGCGCGGCGACGGCGACGCCTACACGTCGAACAAGGGGATCCCCGAACTGCGCGAGGCGATCGCCGCGAAGTACGACCGGGACGGCACGTTCGCCGTCGACCCGGACCACGTCATCGCCACCGCCGGCGGGAGCGAGGCGCTCCACCTGGCCATGGAGGCCCACGTCGACCCCGACGAGGAGGTCATCTTCCCCGACCCCGGCTTCGTCGCCTACGACGCGCTGACCCGCATCGCCGGCGGGACGCCCAAGCCCGTCGGCCTGCGCGAGGACCTGACGATGGACCCGGCGGCGGTCGAGGACGCGATCACCGAGGACACCGCCGCGTTCGTCGTCAACAGCCCGGCGAACCCGACCGGCACGGTCCAGAGCGAGGCGGACATCCGGGAGTTCGCCCGCATCGCCGACGAGCACGACGTGCTCTGTATCTCCGACGAGGTGTACGAGTACATCGTGTTCGACGGCGAGCACCACTCGCCGATGACCTACGCCGAGAGCGACAACGTGGTCGTCATCGGCGCGTGCTCGAAGAGCTACTCGATGACGGGCTGGCGGCTCGGCTGGGTGACCGGGTCGAACCGCCGGGTCGAGCGCATGCTCCGCGTCCACCAGTACGTGCAGGCCTGCGCCAGCGCGCCGGCCCAGTACGCCGCGGAGGCGGCGCTTACCGGGCCACAGCAGCCGGTCGAGGAGATGGTCGCCGCCTTCGAGGAGCGCCGCGACGTGTTGCTCGACGGCCTCGCCGACATCGGGCTGGAGACGCCGACCCCGGAGGGCGCGTTCTACGCGATGCCGAAGGTGCCCGAGGGGTTCGTCGACGAGTGCATCGACCGCGGCGTCGTCGTCGTCCCCGGCGGCGCGTTCGGCGAGGGCGGCGAGGGGTACGCCCGCATCTCCTACGCGACCGACGTGGAGACGCTGAAGGAGGCCTTGGCGGTCATGGGCGAGGCGGCCGACGCGGTGCGGTAAGCGGAGCGGGGGGCGAGTCCCGCCCCGAACGTTATACTCGTCCCGTCCGTGTGGGAACATATGCCACTTTCGCGCCGCGGACGCGGACCGGAACCGGCGCTCCGTGCCCTCCTGTCGCAGGTGCACCCGGTGTTCATGCTCCCGCCGGTCGCCGCCTCGCTGTTCGGCGGCGTGCTGGCGGGCAGGTTCGACCCGCCCCTCGCCGCGGTTCACGCGACGGCCATCTTCGCCGCGGTGTACACGGCCCACGTGAAGGACGGCTACGTCGACTTCCACGTCCGCGGCGAGGACGACGACCACCCGCTCACCGAACGGGGCTGTCGGCTCGCGCTCACCGGGTCCACGGCGCTGTTCGCGGCCTGCCTCGCGGCGCTGTGGGCGCTTTCGGGCGTCGGCGCGGCGCTGATCACGCTCCCGACGTGGCTCATCGGCTACGGCCACGCGCCGCAGCTCGACACGAACCCCGTGACGGCGACGACGGGCTACCCGCTCGGCATCGCGCTGAGCGTCGCCGGCGGGCACTACGTGCAGGCCGGGGGCGTCGGCGCGACGGCGCTGGCCTTCGCCGCCGTCTTCCTCGTCCTGCTCTCCGGCGTGAAGGTGATCGACGACGCGCAGGACTACGACTACGACCGCTCGATCCGCAAGCGCACCGTCGCAGTCGTCCTCGGCCGGCAGCGCGCCCGGACGCTGGCGTACCTGCTCATGGCCGCCGCGCTCGTCGCCGTCGTCGCGTTCGCGGCGGCGCGGCTGTTCCCGCCCTCGGCCGCCCTGTCGGTGGTCGCGTTCGGCGCGGTGGCGCTTTTCGCCCGCCGCGCAGACCCGGAACTGGCGACGATGCTGCTCGTTCGCGGGTCGTACGTGTTCCTCGCGGTGCTCGTCGCGGCGGTGTGGTTCGAACCGCTCGCCTAGTTCCAGGGGGCGGCGTCGAAGTCGACCTGTCGCTCCCGGTGGTCGATGGCGTCGATCCGCGCCAGTTCCTCGGCGTCGAGCGTCAGGTCCCGCGCCGCGAGGTTCTCCCGGATGTGGTCCGACGACGAGGACTTCGGGATGACGGCCGCACCCTTCGCGAGCAGCCACGCGAGGCTCACCTCCGCGGGCGTCGCGTCGTTTTCCTCGGCTAGCTCGACCAGTTCCGGCATCTCCAACACCCGCCCCTTCGCCAGCGGCGAGTACGCGACGAGGCGGTAGCCGTGTTCGTCGGCGTGGGCCCGCAGTTCGTCCTGCGGGAGCAGGGGGTGACACTCGACCTGATGCGCGGCGAGCGGCGCGTCGAGGCGGTCGATGGCCTCGTCGAGCAGGTCGGGCGTGAAGTTCGACAGGCCGACGTTTCGGACGAGACCGCGGTCGTACAGTTCGTCGAACGCGGCGAGGGTTTCCTCGGGGTCGTACGTCCGGATCGGCCAGTGGACGTACAGCAGGTCGACCGATTCGACGCCGAGGCGGTCGAGACAGGCCTCAGCGCTCGCCAGCGCGTCGTCGTACGCGAGGTTGCTGGAGTCGATCTTCGTCGCCACGAACACGTCCTCGCGGTCGACGTCGGCGCGGGCGATCCCCTCGCCGACGGCCGCCTCGTTGCCGTACATCTCGGCGGTGTCGACGTGGCGGTACCCCGCGTCCAGCGCCGTCGCGACGCTCTCGGCGCAGACTTCCGGGTCCGAGTTCTCGTACGTCCCGATGCCGACATCCGGGATCCGGTCGGTCATGTACGACCGTTCTTCTGTGGGGCACAAGACGGTTTCCGGGCGCGCGTTTTCGTAACCGAACCGACACGGGTTCGGTCGAGTGTCAGTATTTCTACGGAAATCCCGTTCAGCGTGCCCTTTAGTGGGTGTGTCCGTAAGTGAGGAACACGATGGAACGCGACACCCACGTCGTGGCGATCTGCGGTAGTCGCCGCGACGAGAGCCGGACGCGGGTCGCCCTCCGCGCGGCGCTCGACGCCGCGGCCGGGACCGGCGCGACGACGGAACTCGTCGACCTCCGGGAGTACGACCTGCCGCCGCTGGACCCCGACGCGCCCACCCCCGCCGACGCCGAGGCCCTCGCGCGGATCGTTGCGGACGCCGACGCCGTGTTGCTCGGCACGCCCAACTACCACGGCTCGTACGCCGGCCACCTGAAGAACGCGCTGGACCACCTCGGCCGCGACGAGTTCGGGGGCAAACTCGTCGGCCTGCTGGAAGTCGCGGGCGGGAGCTACCCCAAGCCCGCGCTGGCGCACCTCCGGGCGGTCTGCCGGACGCTGAACGCCTGGACCCACCCGCTGGAGGTCGGCATCCCGAACGCCTCCTCGACGGTCGGAACCGACGGAATCGACGACGACGGCGTCGCGGACCGCGTCCGCGAACTCGGGCGGGAACTGGCCGAGTACGCCGGCGTCGAGGAGTATCCCGAACTGGCCGCCCGACAGGGCAGTCCGATCGCGGGCGCGCCCGGGGAGTAAAAAGGGACGTCGACCGTTCCTACGACGCCGTGCTGACGATCTTGATCACGTCGCCCTCCTCCAGTTCGTACCCCTCGCCGACCTCGCGGTCCGTCCGGCCGTTGACCGCGTGAAGGTAGCCGTCGCCGATGTCGCTGTGGACGGCGTAGGCCAGGTCGACCGGCGTCGACCCGGGGGGGAGCAGGAACGCGTCGGGGAGCACGTCGCCCGAGGCATCGGTCCACTTCGAGGCGTCCTGCACGGGGAAGGCGGTGACGCGGTCGAGCAGGCCGTAGACGGCCTCGTCGAGCGCGGCCTGGACGCCGGTGCCGCCGTGCTCGGCCATCGTCCCGCGCAGGCCCGTCAGCGCGTCGCGCTGCTGGTCGCTGACGTCGCCGACTATCTCGAAGTCGGGGTCGCCGGGGTCGTAGTCGACGACGCCCGCGTCGGCCGCGTTCCGGAGCGCGAGTTCGCCCTCGGCGGTCGTCGGGATGACGGGCTTGTCCAGGTCGAGCAGGCGCTCGACGTTCTCCTCGGGGGCGACGTCTATCTTGTTCGCGGCGACGACGATGGGCTTGGTGCGTCGGCGCACGTCGCGGGCCAGTTCCTCGCGGTGCTCGTCGGTCCACTGCTGGGGGTCCTCGGGGTACTCAAGCGAGCGGAGGCTGGCGGCCACGTCGGCCTCGGTCGCACCGAAGCCGGTGAGCATCTCCGCGAGCGCCTCGTCGATGTCGAAGTCGGGCGAGCGGGACTTGCGCGTCACCGACTCCCAGTTGCGGTCGACGATGCCCGCCAGCCAGAGGTCCATCTCCTCCTCGACGAAGTCGATGTCGTCCAGCGGGTCGTGCTCGCCGACCTCGACGGGTTCGCCCTCGGCGTTCGTCGCGCCGCTGGCGTCGACGACGTTGATGATCGCGTCGGCGTTGGTCAGTTCGTCGAGGAACTGGTTGCCTAGGCCCTTCCCCTCGTGCGCGCCGGGGACGAGGCCGGCGACGTCGAGCAGTTCGATCGGGACGTAGCGCTTGCCGTCGCGGCAGCGGTCGTCGCCGCAGCGCTCCTCGCGGTCGAGGCAGGGGCAGTCGGTCCGGGCGTGGCTCACCCCGCGGTTCGCGTCGATGGTGGTGAAGGGGTAGTTCGCCACGTCGACGTCGGCGCGGGTCGCCGCGGTGTAGAACGTGGACTTGCCGGCGTTTGGCTTGCCGGCAAGCGCGACTGAGAGCATACGGACAGTTCCCGGGTCGGCGAAAACTGCCTTTCGGTCCGCCCGCGGGTGTGAACGGTTGTCATTCACTAATGTACACGTTTTGCAATACCGTCAGGCAAGAAACCGGAGGGATTTCGGGCGGATCGGCGGGGACGTTCCCCCGCAATTAGCCGGGAAACACCGGGTGACTGCGGCAGACAGGTTTGCAATTCGAGCGCAATATCGACGAAAGATTTAAGTAGCTATCGGTCCTGAGTACGTACACAGGAAGACGTGGCTTCCGGGCTTCTTCGGGTTTTTCCCCACCGGTAGTCCCCGCCCTCTCACGGTGATACCAATGACAGATACGAGCATCCGAACGACCGAGCAGGGGAGCGTAACTGCTCCCGAACGAACAGAGGAGAAAACCAGCGAGCAGGAGACCGACGAGCAGGAGCGCGTCTGCCCCGAGTGCGGCGGCGACCTCGTCGCCGAGGGCGGCGAGACCATCTGTGCGGAGTGTGGCCTCGTCGTCGAGGAGGACGAGATCGACCGCGGCCCCGAGTGGCGCGCGTTCGACGCCAAGGAGAAAGACGAGAAGTCCCGCGTCGGCGCGCCGACGACGAAGATGATGCACGACGAGGGCCTCTCGACCAACATCGGCTGGCAGGACAAGGACGCCTACGGCAACTCCCTGTCCTCGCGCCAGCGCCAGAAGATGCAGCGCCTGCGCACCTGGAACGAGCGGTTCCGTACGCGTGACTCCCAGGAGCGCAACCTCAAGCAGGCGCTCGGCGAGATCGACCGGATGGCGTCGGCGCTCGGCCTGCCCGAGAACGTCCGGGAGACCGCCAGCGTCATCTACCGCCGCGCGCTCGAGGAGGACCTGCTGCCGGGTCGCTCCATCGAGGGCGTCGCAACCAGTTCGCTGTACGCCGCCGCCCGACAGGCCGGCACGCCGCGCAGCATCGACGAGGTGGCGAACGTCAGCCGGATCGGCGACCAGGAGTTCAAGCGGACGTACCGCTACATCGTCCGCGAACTGGGCCTCGAGGTCCAGCCCGCCGACCCCGAGAGCTACGTCGGGCGCTTCGCCAGCGACCTCGACATCTCGGACGAGGCCGAGCACCGCGCCCGCGAACTGCTGAAGAACGCGAAGGAGGAGGGCGTCCACAGCGGGAAGTCGCCGGTCGGCCTCGCGGCCGCCGCCGTCTACGCCGCCCCGCTGCTCACCAACGAGCAGATCACCCAGCGCGAGGTCAGCGAGGTGGCCGACATCAGCGAGGTCACCATCCGCAACCGCTACAAGGAGCTGCTGGAGGCCGAGGGCGCTATCGCCCCGGCCTGATGACGGTCGCGCCGCTCGCGTCGCTCCTTCTCTGAGGCCGTCCCGCCGTCGAACGCGTCCGCTGCCAGCGGTGGCTATCGGTATCGGTCGGAAGCCGCGTCGCCGTCCGCGCGGTTACTCGACCTCGCGGCCGTCGGGGTGGAACATCCGGATCTCGCCGCTGGCGCGCATCGTCCCGTCGACGGCCGCGCCGTCGGCGAGTTCCAGCGAGCCACAGGAGACGTCGCCGAGCACCTCGGCGTCGGGCGCGAGTTCGACCTGCCCGTCACGGGTGGTCACGTCGCCGTGGATCCGCGTGCCCTGGCCGACGTGGATGTCGCCGCGGGCGCGCAGGCTGCCGAACACGTTGTTGTCCTCGCCGACCGTGATCGCCTCGGCGCGGATGTTGCCGTGGATCCGGCAGTCGTCGCCGATCGTCGCGGGCGTCGAGACGCGCCAGGCGTCGTCGCCGACGGTCGCGGAGCCGGGGATCACCAGCGGATCGTGCTCGGGGTCGTCGTCGTCGAACACCTCGCCGACGAGTTCCTGTGCGGCCTCGTCCTCGCCGATCCGCAGTAGCTGCGAGAGGTAGACGAAGAGGAAGACGATCGTCGGCATCGGGTTCCGGATGACGATCCAGCCGTTGGCCTCGAACCCCTCCTCTATCTCCACGTCGTCGCCGATGTCCAGGTCGCCGCTGACCATCAGCCGGCCGCCGACGTGGACGCGCTCGCCGAGGTAGGCGTCCTCGCCGACGAGGACGTTGCCGGCGACGTCACACCACATGTCAAGCCGGCAATCGCCCTCCGCCTCGATGTCGCCGCCGAACTCGACGCCCTCGCCCGCGAGGACGTTCCGGCCCCGGACGCCGAACTCGACGGTGCTGCGGCTCCCGACGACCACGTCGCCGTCGGTCACGAGGTCGTGTTCCTCGACGGTGGTCCCGTCCGGGATGGCGAGTTCGTCGAGGGGGGAGCTGTTGAACGGCACGGGGTACACTCGCCGTCGGGCGATAATAAAGCCCCCGTCGGCGTCAGACGGGCGTCAGACGCGGCGGCCGCGAACCGCTCGGCGACCCCGTCTCGCGGGGTTTTTATTCGCGAGCGGTGTATCCGACGCCATGACTACGCTCTCCTTCGACGAGTCCGGCGTCGACGTGGTGTACCAGGGCACCGAGTTCCGCCTGGAGAAGGCGCTGATAGAGGAGGCGGTCGGGAAGGAGTACCGCGACACGACCGACCACGAGGTGTTGCAGATGGTCGAGAAGAACCCGGACCTCAACGGCGAACCCCGGCGCGTCGACGACATCCTCCGGTAGGCGTCGGCGGTCGGCACCGCCCGCCTGCCTACAGCGACGTCGGGTCGAACCGGCGGTTGTGCCCGTCCCACTCGTCGCCACCCTCGCCCCGCGTGTCGAGGTACACCTCCAGCCCGTTGCCGTCGGGGTCGTCGAAGTAGATCGCCTTGCTGATCCCGTGGTCGACCGGCGAGACGTCGACGCCCCGCTCGCGGAGGCGCTCGTACGTCGCCCGGAGCGCCGCGGGCGTCGGCACCTCGAACGCCGCGTGGTACAGTCCGACGCCCGGGCCGGGTGCCGGTGCGTCCTCGCCGACCGCCTGGAGCGCGACGTCGTGGTGGCGCTCGCCCCACGAGAGAAAGGCGAAGCGGTCGTACCGTTCCTCGACGTCGAGGCCGAGCGCGTCGGTGTAAAAGGACAGCGCCCGCTCGACGTCCCGGACCTTCAGGTGGACGTGCCCGACGCGGTCGGGCCGCGGTTCGCTCATGCTGGCGATCCGGCGTTCTTGGTGAAAAGTCGACTGGCCGCGGTCGGACCGGCCGCGGCCGGTGGCCGGTGACGCGACCCCTACGGGTCGTACCGGTCGGCCGCCGACTCGAAGCCAAGTTCGTCCTGCTCGCGGCTCCGCCGCTGTTCCGCGGCCGCGACCGCCTCGGGGTCCGGTGCGGCGTCGTCGGTGATCCGCGCCCACGAGTCGTGGACCTTCGCGTGACACCAGCGACAGAGGTACACCGTGATCTCGTGGGAGAGGTTCTCGCCGGTGCCCGCGTAGGAGAGGTGGTGTTCCTCCAGCAGCGGGCGCTCGTCGGAGTGGGCCATCCGCCGCTCGGCGAGGCCACAGCGGACGCACTCGCGGTCGCGGTTGCGCGAACGGAAGTGCGGGCAGTCGGCCCACTCCGGGTCGCCGTCCGCGTCGTCGGCAAACCCCGCCGAGTCGGTTCCGACGGCGACGACCGGACACGCGAAGTCGTCGGCGCGGCGCTCCCGGGCGAACTCCCGGTCCTGCTCCGGGTGCTCGAACGCGAACCGGCAGCGCCCGTCGTCGGTGAGGTGGTCGCAGACCCCCGCGTGCTCGTACGGGTCGTCGACGCCGACGGTCGTGCCCTGTGGCGTCTTCTCCATGGGCGGGGATCGGCGTCGACGGGTTTCAATCGCTCGCCTCCGGCACCGCCCGGGTCCGTCCCCGAGTCGGCCCGCGCGGCCGGCGGCCGCACCGGAGGGCAAGCCATTTGCCGCCGCCGCGCCACCGCTCGGTCGTGCGACTGGTCCACGAACCCGCCGACGCCGAGGAAGCCCGGGACGCCGGCGACGGGGCGCGAACGCTCGCCAGCGACGTGGAGCGGGCCGACTCGTGGCTGGCCCGGGCGCGCGGCCTGATGTTCCGACGGGAGGTGCCCGAGGACTACGCGCTGTACTTCCCGTTCGGGGCGACGAAGCGCCGCGGCATCCACACCGCGTTCGTCCGGGTCCCCATCGACGTGGTGTGGCTGGCAAACGGGACGGTGACCCGCGTCGAGACGCTCGCCCCCTGGCGGAGCGTCGCGACCGCCGAGGCCGACGCCGTGGTCGAACTGGCGGCCGGGGGCGCGGCGGGCGTAAGCGCCGGTGACGCGGTCCGACTCGCGGACTGAGCGGGCCGACAGCAATATCTGTCACAAAGGACGGTTTATACCGGCGTGGCTCGTAACGACCAACTGGTTACTCATGACCGGTGGCCGATTTATTCGGGGTTCCTCCCGAATCAACTAATCTCACTGACGGTGCCGACGTACAGCTTCTCGACACGACGCTCCGGGACGGCGAACAGGCCCCGGGTATCTCGCTGACTCCCGAGGAGAAAGCGGAGATAGCCGCGGCGCTGGACCGGGCGGACGTCTCGACCATCGAGGCCGGGAGCGCCTGCACGGGCGAGGGCGAGCGCCGGACGATCCGGCGCGTCACGGACCTCGACCTGGACGCCCGGATCACCAGCTTCGCGCGGGGCGTCCGCAACGACATCGACCTGGCGATAGACTGCGGCGTCGACGGCGTGAACCTCGTCGTCCCCGCCAGCGACCGCCACGTCGAGACGAAGATAGACACCACCCGCGACGAGGTGGTCCGGGACGCCGTGGAACTCGTCGAGTACGCCACGGACCACGGCCTCTGGGTCGAGGTGATCGGGGAGGACGGCTCCCGGGCCGACCTGGACTTCCTCGAACGCCTCATGGCGGCGGTGCTCGACGCCGGCGCGGACCGCGTCTGCTTCGCGGACACGGTCGGCCACGCGGGGCCGGAGCGCTGCGTCGAGGCCGTCTCCCGGCTCGCCGAACTCGGGCCGGTCAGCGCCCACACTCACGACGACCTCGGCATGGGCGTGACGAACGCGCTCGCCAGCGTCGCCGCCGGAGCCGACCTCGTCCACGCGACGGTCAACGGGCTCGGCGAGCGCGCCGGCAACGTCGCGCTGGAGGAGGTCGCCATCGCGCTCGACCACGCATACGGCGTGGAGACGGTCGACACCACCCAGCTGTACGAGCTGGGTCAGACGGTCGCCCGGACGACGGGCGTCCAGACCGCGCCGAACAAGGCCGTCACCGGCGACAACGCCTTCACCCACGAGAGCGGCATCCACACGGACGGGACGCTCAAGGACGAGGCGATGTACGAGCCGTACCCGCCCGAGAAGGTGGGCCGCGAGCGCCGGATCGTGCTCGGCAAGCACACCGGCCGGGCCGGCGCGCGGGCCGCCCTGGCGGAGCACGGCCTCGACGTGAGCGACGAGGACCTCACGGAGGTCGTCGAGCGCGTCAAGACCATCGCCGACCGCGGCAAGCGCGTCACCGACGCGGACCTGCTCGCCATCGCCGAGGAGGTGACCGGCCGCGACCGCGAGCGCCGGGTCGAACTGAAGGACCTCACCGCGGCCAGCGGCGGCGGCACGCCGACCGCGAGCGTCCGCCTCGAAGTCGACGGCGAGGAGCGCGTCGCCAGCGGCACCGGTTCCGGGCCGGTCGACGCCGCCGTCACCGCGATGCGCGAGGCGCTTGGCGCGGCGGCCGACGCCACGCTGGAGTCGTACCACGTCGACGCGATCACCGGCGGCACGGACGCCGTCGTCACCGTCGAGGTGGAGATGACCCGCGGCGACCACAGCGTCGCGGTCGCCGCCAGCGACGCCGACATCACGAGCGCCAGCGTCCAGGCGATGGTCGACGCGGTCGACCGCCTGCTGACGCTGCCCGGCGCGGACGAGCGGCCGGCGCTGGCCGACGACTGACGCCGACCGCGGCGGGCCGCGCCGTTAGCTGACCCGTTTTCTCACGGCGCGGACGCCCCTGCGACCGATCTGTGCCGCGCCGACCACGGCGAAGACGGCCGTCCCGACGACGACGCCCGCGAAGACGCCGGGCAGCGCCGGGAGCGGCGTGAACTGGGCGGCGACGTGGAGGACGACGGCGACGAGCCACAGGGCGTACATGGCGACGGCGAACCGGCGGAGGCGGACGCGCATGCCGGGACGGTCGGCGCGGGGGCGAATAGGCGTGGCGGCTCGCAGCGGGTCACGGAGCGGTCGCCACCCCGGCACAGCCCCGCGCCCCCGAGCCAAGCTTTTCAAGTAGTTCAACCCAGTACTGTGGCACAACTGATGAGCGAGGATTTCTACGACGTTCTCGGCGTGAGTTCGGACGCGTCCGAGGAGGAGATACAGCGGGCCTACCGGGAGATGGCGAGCGAGTACCATCCGGACGTCAGCGACGACCCGGACGCCGAGGAGAAGTTCAAGAAAGCGAAGAAAGCCAAGGAGGTGCTGACCGACGAGGAGAAGCGCCGGGCCTACGACCGCATGGGCCACGAGCGGTTCGAACAGGCCGAGAAGCGCGGCGGGTTCGACGGCGGCCGCGGCGGCGCCGGCGGGGCCGGCGGCGACCCGTTCGGCGGCGGCGGGCCGTTCGGCGGCGGGGGCGGCGGGATGGGCGACATCTTCGAGCAGTTCTTCGGCGGCGGGGCCAGCGGCGGTCGCAACCGCGCCCGCCAGGGGTCGGACCTGCGGACGCGAGTCCGGATCGACTTAGAGGAGGCGTACGAGGGCTCGGAGAAGAGCGTCACCGTGCGCCGGCCCGAGCGCTGCGAGGCGTGCGACGGCGCGGGCCACCCGCCGGACACCGACGCCCGGACCTGCCCCGAGTGCAACGGCCGCGGGCAGACGCGACAGGTCCAGCAGACGCCGCTGGGCCGGGTCCAGCAGACGGGCACCTGTCGCCGCTGCGAGGGCGAGGGCGAACTGTACGAGGAGACCTGTAGCGACTGCGGCGGCCAGGGACAGGTGCGCCGGGAGGCGACGCTCTCGGTGGATATCCCGGCCGGGATCCAGGACGGCCAGACCCTCCGGATGGAGGGCGAGGGCGCGCCGGGCGAGAACGGCGGCCCCAACGGCGACCTGCTCATCGAGGTGTCGGTCGCGGACCACCCCGAGTTCGAGCGCGACGGCGACGACCTTCACCACCGCCACGCCATCAGCTTCCCGCAGGCGACGTTCGGCGACACCATCGAGGTGCCGACGATGGACGGCCCGGTCGAACTCGACGTGCCCGCCGGCACCCAGAGCGGCGAGACGTTCCGCCTGCAGGGCAAGGGGATGCCCCGCCTCCGCCGGCGCGGGCACGGCGACCTCCACGTCACGGTGCAGGTCGTCACCCCCGAGAGCCTGAACGAGGAACAGCGCGAGGCCCTGGAGGCGTTCGCCGAGGCCGGCGGCGAGGAGATAGAGGTCGACAAGGGCTTCTTCGAGAAGATAAAGAGTTCGCTGTGACCGGCGACGGCGTCCCGGCGGGCTTTTTCCGGCGGGGGCCGAAGCGTCGGGCATGGAGACGGTAGACGACCTCCTCGCTCGCGACCGGCGGAGCGAGGCGACGGCGCTCTCGGTCGCCGACGGGGCGACGTACGACTACCACCGCTTCCTGACGACGGCCTGGAAGACGGGGAACTTCCTGCGGCACCAGGGCGTCCGCGAGGGCGTGACCGTCGCCGCCGCCGACGACCGCGCCTCCCAGCCGCTGTTTACCTTTCTCGGGACGGCGATGCTCGGCGGCGCGACGCGCTTCGTCGACCCGGCCGAGTCGCCCGGCGACGTGCAGGCGGTCGTCTACCCGGCGGCCGCCGCCGACGCCGCGACGGTCCCGGCCCGGACGAACCGCGTCGGCTACGGCGACGAGCCGACCGACCCCGCGGTCGCCCACTTCGGGCGGGACGTCTGGAGCGAGAACCCCTCGTTCCCGCCGGTCGAGCGCGACCCCGAGTCGGCCGTGCTGGCGGCCGACGGGGCGACCTACTCCCACCGCGACCTGCTGACGGCGGCCGAGCGCGTCGTCGAGTCGGCGGGGCTGACCGACGAGGACGCCGTCGCGGTCCGCGCGCCGCTCGCTCGTCCGGGCACCGTCGTCGCGGGCGTCGTCGCGCCGCTGCTCGCGGGCGCTGCGGTGTCGCTGCCCGGCGAGGCGGCCGCCGGGACCGTCGCCGTGGCGGCCGGGGACGCGCCGGAGGGGCGGACGGTCGACCCCGCGGACGCCGCGCCGTAACGTGGGAATGGGTAACAGTCCCGCGGAAGGAATTTAGGCCCCCTTTTCGATCCCCGTGATATGCCCGGAGCAGCCTTCCGCCGCGGCGACCGTGTCACCCTCCGCACGGTCGAGCGAGAGGACGCCGAGTTCGTCCAGCGCGGCCACAACCACCCGGAAGTCGGCGTATCGCTGGGGCTCGACCGCCCCGAGAACGAGAGCGAGGCCGAGGCCAACATCGAGAGCGGCGAGGACGACCCGCTGAACGTGAGCCTGCTCGCCTGCCTCGACGACGGCGACGGGCCGACCCCCATCGGCAAGGTGACGCTGATGAACCTCCACCACACCCGGCCCGAGATATCGTACTGGCTCCTCCCCGAGTACCACGGCGAGGGGTACGGCACGGAGGCCGTCGGCGTCCTCGTCGACTACGCGTTCGAGTCCCAAGAGATCCGCGGCCTGCAGGCGCAGGCGTTCGCGCCGAACGAGGGGTCGGTCGGCGTGCTGGAGAACCTCGGGTTCACCCACGAGGGGACGCTGCGCGACGCCCGGTTCCGCGACGGCGAGTACGTCGACGTCGTGTGGTACGGACTGCTCCGCGAGGAGTGGGAGGACCGCTGATGCCGGGACCCATCGTCGAGACCGGCGACGACGTCGTCCTCCGCACGGTCGAGCGCGAGGACGACGCGTTCGTCCAGCGCCTCTACGCGGACCGGTGGGCGCGGGTCGGCTTCCACGAGCACGGCCACAAGAACGGCGCCGAGGTCGAGGAGATACTCGAGGAGGAGTTCGAGGAGCGCGACGCGGCGGCGTACCTCGCCTGCGTCGACGAACCGGACGCGCCCTGGGACCACCCCGACGAGGACGAGACGACGCCCGTCGGACTGGTCGTCGCGACCCACGTCGACCGGGACCGCCCGGGCTTCGTCCACTGGGTCGCCCCGGAGTTCCGCGGCGAGGGGTACGGCGTCGAGGCGCTCGAACTCGCGGTCGACACGGTGTTCCGGACGTACGACGCCAACACCGTCGGGACGGAGGTCGTCGCCGGCAACGAGCGGGCGCGCGACCGCGTCGAGGAGATCGGCTTCGTCGAGGAGGGCCGCAACCGCGAGGTGCTGTTCGTCGACGGCGAGTACCGCGACGTGTCCCAGTACGGACTGCTTCACGAGGAGTGGGAGGACCGCTGATGCCGGGACCCATCGTCAGGGAGGGCGACCGCCTCGTCCTGCGGACCGTCGAGCGCGACGACGCCGCGTTCGTCCAGCGCGGGAGCACGGACCCGCGGATCCGGTTCCCGTTCGGGGCGATGTACCCCGGCAGCCGCGCCGAGCAGGAGGCGGGGATGGAGGGGTGGCTGGAGACCGACGGCGTCGCCGCGTACCTCGCCTGCGTCGACGACCCGGACGCGCCGGCCGGGCGGCCGGACGACGAGGCGGCCGACGCGACGACGCCGGTCGGGATGGTCAGCGCGCGCGGCCTCGACGGCGACCGCCCGTGGCTGGCGTACTGGCTGCTCCCCGAACACCAGGGCGAGGGGTACGGCACCGAGATGGTGCGCCTCGCGGTCGACGACGTCTTCGCCTCGCACCCGGTCCATGGGATCAGCGCGGGCGTGTACGACTACAACGAGGCCTCCCGCGGGCTGCTCGAATCGCTCGGGTTCCGACAGGAGTCACGGCGGCGGCAGTCCCGCTACGTCGACGGCGCGTACCGCGACGAACTCCAGTACGGCCTGCTGCGCCGGGAGTGGGAGGGCGACTGATGCCCGGCCCGGTCGTCGCGTCCGGGGAGCGCGTCGCCCTCCGGACCGTCGAGCGCGACGACGCCGCGTTCCTCCAGACGGCCGCGACCCACCCCCGCGTCCGGTTCTCGCTCGGCATGGCCGCCCACTAGTCGGAGGCCGAGAGCCGAGAGCGGGTCGAGGAAGACACGGAGACCGACGGGACGCTCGGCTTCCTCGTCTGTCTGGACGACCCGGACGCCCCGGCCGGTTGCCCCGACGAGGGCGAGACGACGCCCGTCGGCGCGGTCCACGTCCGCGGCCTCGACGGCGAACGGGCGTGGCTCGGCTACTGGCTCGCCCCCGACTACCACGGCGAGGGCTACGCCGGCGAGGCGGTCGAACTGGTCGTCGACGAGGTGTTCGACTCGCACCCGGTCCACGGGGTCAGCGCCGGCGCGTACGACTACAACGAGGCCTCCCGCGGGCTGCTCGAATCGCTCGGGTTCCGGCAGGAGGCCCGCCTGCGGAACGCGTGGTACGTCGACGGCGAGTACCGCGACGGGATCCAGTACGGGCTGTTGCGCCGCGAGTGGGAGTCGTAGGGCGGCCCCGACGCGCCGGCGACCGCGCTACCGCGCCGCCTCGATCCCCTCCAGCGCCTCGGGGTTCTCGATGCTGCTCATGTCGCCCAGGTCCTCGCCGGAGTACGTCGCCTCGATGGCCCGGCGGATGATCTTCCCGGACTGGGTCTTGGGGAACTCGTCGACGAACAGCACCTCGCGGGGGCGGAATGGCTTGCCCAGTTCCGCGCCGACCTGCGCGCGCAGTTCCTCGCGGAGGTCGTCCGTCTCCTCGACGCCGTCCGCGACGATGACGTAGGCGACGACGGCGGTGCCGGTGGTGTCGTCGGGCGCGCCGACGGCGGCCGCCTGGTTCACCGCGTCGTGGTCGATGAGCGCGCCCTCGACCTCGGCGGGGCCGACCTTCCGGCCGGCGACGTTCAGGGCGTCGTCTGCCCGGCCGTGGAGGAACCAGAAGCCGTCCGCGTCCTGCTGGGCCCAGTCGCCGTGGTCCCAGAGGTCGTCCCACGTCGACCAGTACTCCTCTATGTAGCGCTCGTCGCCCTCCCACAGCGACTTCGTCATGCTGGGACAGGAGTCGCGCGCGACGAGGAAGCCCCGCTCGTCGTCGTCGGCGACGGACTCGCCCGCGCGGTTCACGATGTCGATGTCCATGCCGAGGCCGGGGCCGCCGAGCGTGCAGGGCTTGAGCGGCTGGGTCGGCATCGGCATGAGGAAACAGCCACAGATCTCCGTGCCGCCGGAGATGTTGATTATCGGCGCGTCGCCGCCGCCGACCGTCTCGTGGAACCACTTCCAGGACTCGGGGTCCCACGGCTCGCCGGTCGACCCGAGTATCCGGAGGCTGGAGAGGTCGTGGCCCTCGACCCACTCGTCGCCGCGCTTGCGGAGCGCGCGGATCGCCGTCGGGGAGATGCCGAACACGGAGAGGTCGTGGCGGTCGATCATCCCCCAGAAGCGGTCCGGTTCGGGGTGGTCCGGCGCGCCCTCGTACATGAACACGGTGCCGCCGAAGTGGTGGTTGCCGATCAGCGTCCACGGCCCCATCATCCAGCCGATGTCGCTGACCCAGAAGAAGCGGTCGTGGTCCTTCTGGTCGAAGCCGAAGTGTATCTCCTTGGCACACTGCGTGAGCACGCCCGCGTGGGTGTGGACGATCCCCTTCGGCCGGCCGGTCGTCCCCGAGGAGTACAGCAGCATCGACTCCTGGTCGGAGGGGAGTTCCTTCGTGTCGTACTCGTCGGACTCGGTCGCCACGGCGTCGCTCCACCACTCGTCGCGGCCGTCGTCCCACGGGATCGACGCGTCGGCGTCGGGGTCGCTGGCGCCGAGGCGGTCGTACACGACGGTGTGCTCGACGTGGCCCGCCTCCGCGATGGCCTCGTCGGCGGTCCCCTTCAGGTACACCTCATCGCCGCGGCGGTAGAAGCCGTCCCCGGTGAAAAGCACCGACGGCTCGCTGTCGGCGATCCGGGTCGCGGTCGCGTCGACGCCGAAGCCCGAGAAGATCGGGACGGCGACCGCGCCGACCTTGAAACAGCCATAGAGGATGCTCACGACCTCGGGGACCATCGGCATGTACAGCGCGACGGTGTCGCCGACGCCGACGCCGCGGGCTTCGAGGGCGTTCGCCACCTGGTTCGACTGACGGTGGAGTTCGTGGTAGGTGACCTCCCGCACGTCGCCGGGTTCGCCCTCCCAGATGCAGGCGACCTTGTTGCGCGTCCCGCTGTCGGTGGCGGCGTGGCGGTCCAGCGTGTTGTGGGCGACGTTGATGGTGCCGCCGGGGTACCAGTCGGTGAACTGCGGCCCCTCGGAGTCGTCCCGCACCTGGTCGTACGCCTCGAAGAACTCCACGTCGAGGTAGTCGACGACCTCGTCCCAGAACCAGTCGACGCCCGACGCCTCGACGCCCGCTATCTCGGTGGTCGTCCGCCGGATCAACTCGTCGTAGTCGTCGATGTCGTGTTCGCGCATGAACGCCGTCACGTTCGCTGCCTCGACGAACTCCTCGCTCGGCGTGTGGACGACCTCGTCCACGTCGGCAAGTGATTCCATGGTCCCGTTGGCAAGTCTTGCAGGATCGACCAAGAACTTTCCGAGGTTCCGAGCACTGCACACGCTTTTCACCGCGGGGTGCCAACGAGTGCCCATGTACGTCCGGGACGCGAAAAACAGGGAGGAAGTCTGGCTGCTCGACCACCTCGAAGCGATGGGGCTGGACGAGACGGCGTTTCGGTCCCGCGACTACGTGATCGCCCTGGACGAGGGGAGCGGTACGAAGGCCGGCTTCGGCCGGATCCGGATCCACAAGACCGAGGGCGACGACGTCTGCGAACTCACCAGCATCGGCGTCCTCGACGGCTGGCGGGGCCAGGGGGTCGGCGCCCACGTCGTCGAGCGCCTCGTCGAACACGCCCGCGACGAGGGCTTTTCGTTCGTGTACGCGCTGGTCGACGAGCCGTCCTACCTCGCGCAGTTCGGCTTCGAGCGCATCGGCGAGGACGAACTCCCGAACGGGCTCCGCGACCGCCTGGAGAAAAAGCGCGAGGCGACCGCGCCCGATGCGGTCCCCATGGTGCTTTCCGTCTCCGAGTTCGTGATGCCCGACCGCCTCCGGCAGCGGTTCAAGGACGCGGCCCTCGACGGGAGCGAGGAACCCGAGGAGTCGCCGGAGGACTTCGGCATCGATCCCGAGAGCGCCTCATACAAGTACGACACCGGCGGCTGAGCGGGACCGGCCGGTCAGTCCCAGGCGCTCTCGTGTTCGTGTTCGCGAGCGTCGGCCTCGGCGTCCCGCTCGTGGACGAACCCGCCCTTGAACGCGACCCAGCCGATGACGCTGATAAAGAGGATCGGCGGGAGGATGGCAAAGCCCCACAGCGGGTTGACCCCCCAGGTGAGGATGAGCAGCAGGTTCCCCACCCCCAGCGCGACGAACGGCGCGATGTACAGCGCCGCGCGCTTGCGGTTCGTCGCGCCGTCGTCGTCGGGTATCGGCGCTCCGTCGGCCGGAGCGGCGGCCTCGTCGTCGGGAGCGGGCGTCGACATACGTGACGGTGGGACCGCCACGGGCAAAAACTGACCGGTGAAGGTTTCACGCCGTCCCGCGTAGCCCGACACATGGCCGACACGGAGCGGGTCTGGCTGGTCGAGCGCACGTACTCCGACGACGAGCAGAACATCATCATCCTCGTGTACGCCACGTCGGACGGCGAGCGTTATCTCCGGAAGGAGCGGGCGCTGACCAGTTTCGAGTCCGCGGGGCCGGAGACGACGGCGGCGCTCGACGTCGACCCGGAGCGCCTCGGCAACGTCGGCGACGCGGAGACGACGGAGCGCTACGCCGCCGAAGCCGGGCGGATGGCCGCCGTCCACGACCCCGGCGACGCCGTGTGAGGCCTGCCGGGTTTAACTCGCCGCGTCGCGTCCGCTCACCATGGTATCCGATCGCGAGGCCGTGGCGAACGCCGTCGACGACCTGGTCGACGAAGCGGGGGGCTGGCGGCACGTCCAGGTCGGCGAGCACCGCTTCGGCGGCACGGAGTTCCGGGTCGGGCCACGCGAGATAGGCCACGTCCACGCCTGGGGGATGGTCGACATCGCGTACCTCCGGAAGCTCCGCGACGTCCTGGTCGACGCGGGCCACACCGGCCCCCACCACCTGCTGCCGGAGTCGGGCTGGACGACGTACTACGTCGAGTCCCCGGACGACTACGACCACGCGCGGTGGCTCCTCCGGCTGTCGTACCTCTACCACGTCAACGCGTTGAAGCGGACGCCCGCGGGTGCCGAGGAGTTCGCCGACGTGGACGTCGCAGCCGACCTCGACGAACTGGACCCGGACGGGGCGGTCCGGGACGCGTTCGAACGCCGCTGATTCGGGCGGCTACGGGCCGCGTGGCGCGAACGCGGGAGCGCCGCCCGCCGCCGTTCCGTCAACGATTAAGTCCCCGGCAACCCTCGTTTTAAATAATGTTCGACCCGGACGACCTCGAATCGATCCGCGAGGCGAAAGCCGAGTGGGAGGACGAGGACGTGGAGCCGACCGTCGAGCGGTTCGGGGAGCGCAAGGCGGAGTTCACGACCGACACCGGCGGCCGGACGGTCGACCGGCTGTACACGCCCGACGACGTGGCCGACATGGACTACGACGACGACCTCGGGTTCCCCGGCCGGGAGCCGTACACCCGCGGCGTCTACTCGACGGGCTACCGCGGCCGCCTGTGGACGATGCGCCAGTACGCCGGCTTCGGCACGCCCGAGGAGACCAACGAGCGGTTCAACTACCTGCTCGACGAGGGCCAGACCGGCCTCTCGATGGCGTTCGACCTGCCGACGCAGATGGGGTACGACTCCGACGACGCGATGGCCGCCGGCGAGGTGGGCAAGTCCGGCGTCGCCATCGACACGCTGGCCGACATGGAGACGGTGTTCGACGGCATCCCGCTGGACGAGGTGTCGACGTCGATGACGATCAACGCGCCGGCGTCGGTGCTGCTCGCGATGTACATCGCCGTCGGCGACGACCAGGGCGTCGACCGCGAGGAGCTCCGGGGCACCATCCAGAACGACCTGCTGAAGGAGTACGTCGCGCGCAACACGTACATCTACCCGCCGGAGCCCTCGATGCGGATCATCACGGACATCTTCGAGTACTGCGCCGCGGAGACGCCGAAGTTCAACACCATCTCCATCTCCGGCTACCACATCCGCGAGGCGGGCGCGACCGCCGCCCAGGAGCTCGCTTTCACCATCGGCAACGGCATCGAGTACGTCGAGGCGGCGCTCGACGCCGGGCTGGACGTCGACGACTTCGCCCCCCAGCTGTCCTTTTTCTTCAACGCCCACAACAACATCTTCGAGGAGGTCGCGAAGTTCCGCGCCGCCCGGCGGATGTGGGCCGAGATCATGGAGGAGCGGTTCGACGCCGAGAACCCCAAGTCGAAACAGCTCAAGTTCCACACCCAGACCGCCGGGTCGACGCTCACCGCCCAGCAGATAGAGAACAACGTCGTCCGCGTCGCCTACCAGGCGCTTGCCGCCGTGCTCGGCGGCACCCAGAGCCTCCACACGAACGGGAAAGACGAGGCGCTGGCGCTCCCGACCGAGGAGAGCGTCCGCACCGCCCTGCGCACCCAGCAGATCCTCGCCCACGAGTCCGGCGCGGCCGACACCATCGACCCGCTGGCCGGGAGCTACTACGTCGAGAGCCTCACCGACGAACTCGAATCCGAGGCGTTCGACATCCTCGACACCGTCGACGGGAAAGGCGGCATGCTCCGCGCGGTCGAGGAGCAGTGGGTCCAGCGCCAGATCCAGGACACCGCCTTCGACCGCCAGCAGGAGATAGAGGAGGGCGACCGGGTCATCGTCGGCGTCAACGAGTTCGAGACCGACGAGGAGCCGGAGATGGACATCCAGGAGGTGACCGAGGAGGACGAGCGCCGCCAGATCGACCGGCTGGAGTCGGTCAAGGAGGACCGCGACGACGAGGCCGTCGAGGCCGCCCTCGCCGCGCTCCGCGAGGCCGCCGAGGGCGACGAGAACGTGATGCCGTACATCGTCGACGCCGTCAAGGCGTACGCGACGGTCGGCGAGGTCTGTGACGTGCTCCGGGACACGTTCGGCGAGTACCACCCCGGGAGCGCGCTGGGCTGAGGTTTTTGTACGGAGCCGCGGCCAGCGCCCGGCGTGCCCTGACCGCGGGCGCGCGGCGGCCGAGGCGGGTGTGCGACGCACCGCCGCGCGGGAGCCCGAGCGTCGCCCGTTCGCACCTTCTTAGTGGGTTCCCGACGTTGCCCCGCCCATGCAGTTCGACCACGCCGGGATCGCCACCGACGACGCCGACGCGCTCGCCGACCTGTACGCCGACCTGTTCGACGCGCCGGTCGCACACGAGGAGCACCTCGACGACCTGCGGGTCGTCTTCTTGGACCTCGGTGACGGCTACTTCGAACTCCTCGAACCGACCGACGAGGGGACCGTCGCGCGCTACCTCGACCGAAACGGGCCGGGCATCCACCACCTCGCGCTGGCGACCGACGACGTCGCGGCCGCGCTGGACGCCGCGCGCGACCACGGCGTCGAACTGATCGACGAGGAGCCCCGTCCGGGCGCGTGGGGCCACGATGTCGCGTTCCTGCACCCGAAGTCGACGGGCGGGGTGCTGGTCGAGTACGTGGAGCACTGAGCAATCGGCACCGTCACCGTACCCCCGCGAGGAGGCGTCCACCTTACCGCGTCGCCGGACCCGCGGCGTTCGCCCACGAGTCGACCCGGAACTGGACGCTCGCGTGGACCGCGTCGGGCGGCGATTCCCACCACGCCACGTCGGTGACCGCGTCCCCGCAGGCCCGCGGTGACCCTGACTCGTGGCGGGCGTCGAACAGCGTCCAGAGGCTGTGTATCGCGCGGTCGTCGCCGTCAACGGGCACGACCCGCCGTCGACGCACCCGGTGGAGGCCGCTGACCGCACAGCGGACGTCGACCGCCTCCCTGACGGCCCGAACGGCCGCCGCCTCCAGGGATTCGTCCCCGTCGGTCGTGGTGCCGGGGACGCCCCACAGCTCGCCGCTTTCGCGGGTCCGGACGAGCAGCAACCGGTCGCCGTCGAGGACGCAGGCGCTCGCGCTCCCGGCCTGGCTCCGGCGGGCCTGCTCCCGGGCGGCGTCGAACTCCTCGCGGGGGAGTTCGACGGTGTCGCCGGACACGCTGAACTCCCCGTACTCCTCCCGAAGCCTGGAGACGCGCTCGTTGACTGCCCGCCGCGTCTCCTCGGTCAAGGACATGTAGGATTTCCAATGGCCGACCGGTACTTAGTACCCGGCGACGTTTCACGGCGATGCAGTCGGGCGGTTTCGCGTCGGTGTCGGTCAGCCGAAGTTCTCGACCTTGACGTCGTCCGGGTCGCCGCCGGCGGCCTCGACGGCCGCGAGCGCGTCGTCGACGAACTCGCTGAACCCGAACACGTACACCTGCCCGCGGCCGAGCGCTTCGGCGACGCCCGCGTCGAGGCTGTCGGACGTCAGGACGACGGTCGCGCCGCCCGCGGACAGCGCCGCGAGGCGCTCCTCGTGTGCGGGCGCATCGTCACGGTACACTACGGCGGCGTCGTACCCGTCGGCCAGCGCGCGCTCGGCCATCCCGACCGCGGGGCCGACGCCGGGCCCGCCGGCGAGCAGCACCACGTCGGTGTCGTCATACACCACGGTGCCGAACGGCCCCTCGACGGTCACCTCGTCGCCGGGCGACAGGTCCGCCAGCCAGGGGCTGAGGTCGCCGTCGGGGTCGACGCCGACGGTTATCTCGAAGGTGTCGTTCACGTCGGGCGAGGAGAGCGTGTAGTGGCGGGAGACCTCCTCGCCGTCGACCGTGGCGCGCAGGAGCACGAACTGTCCGGGCGCGGCGTCGAACCCGGCCGGCGTCTCGAACTGCAAGGCGATCGTGTCGGCACCGACGGAGCGAACGTCGCGGACCGACACCTGAGTTGCGTCCATACGCCCCGGTAGCGGGGGGCCGGACAAAGGCCTTCCTTTCGGAGGCGACGGCGTACGCACCGTTCTCTCGGCTTCGCCGAGAGTCCTTCACGGTCGACCTGTACGGTAGGGGTTTCAGAAGGCTTTTGATTTGGTGGGGGCTACTCCCACGTCAATATGGCCGAGGACCTGAACTGGGCGATCGGTGGGGAGGCCGGAGACGGGATCGACTCCACCGGCAAGATCTTCGCGCAGGCGCTCTCACGAGCGGGACGCCACGTGTTCACATCGAAGGACTTCGCGTCCCGGATCCGCGGGGGGTACACCGCGTACAAGATCCGCACGTCGACCGACCGCGTCCGGAGCGTCGTCGACCGACTGGACATCCTGGTGGCGCTGACCCAGCGCACCATCGACGAGAACGTCGACGAACTCCACGACGGCAGCGTCGTCATCTACGACGGCGAGCGCTCCTGGGACGCCGAGATCCCGGAGGGCGTCGTCGGCGTGGACGTGCCGCTGAAGTCCCTGGCCGAGGACGCCGGGGGCGCCATCATGCGCAACGTCGTCGCGCTGGGCGCGGCCTGCGAGATCGCCTCCTTCTCGATCGAGAACCTGGACGAGGCGCTGGCGAAGCGCTTCTCCAGCAAGGGCGAGAAGCTGGTCGAGAACAACAAGCAGGCTGCGCGGCTGGGCCAGGAGTACGTCCAGGAGCACTACGCCGAGGACCTCCCGGAGTACAGCCTGGCGGAGACCGACGAGGACTACGTCCTGCTGAACGGCGACGAGGCGATCGGCATGGGCGCTATCGCGGCCGGCTGTCGCTTCTACTCCGGGTACCCGATCACCCCGGCGACGGACGTGATGGAGTACCTCACCGGCCGGATCGACCGGTACGGCGGCCACGTCGTCCAGGCCGAGGACGAGCTCTCGGCGATCAACATGGCGCTCGGCGCTGCGCGCTCCGGCGCACGCGCGATGACGGCCACTTCGGGGCCGGGCATCGACCTGATGACCGAGACGTTCGGGCTGGTCGCGACCAGCGAGACGCCGCTGGTCATCTGTGACGTGATGCGCTCGGGCCCCTCGACGGGGATGCCGACCAAGCAGGAGCAGGGCGACCTCAACATGGCCCTGTACGGCGGCCACGGCGAGGTGCCGCGGTTCGTCCTCGCGCCGACGACCATCTCGGAGTGTTTCCACAAGACGATCGAGGCGTTCAACCTCGCCGAGAAGTACCAGGTGCCGGTGTACCTGGTCTCGGACCTCGCGATGGCCGTGACCGAGCGGACGTTCCGGCCCGAGGAGTTCGACATGGACGAGGTCGAGGTCGAGCGGGGCAACGTCGTCGACGAGGACGACATCGACCAGTACCTCGACGAGCAGGACCGCTTCCAGCCCCACTACGACGCGGCCGACGGCATCAGCCCCCGTGCGTTCCCGGGCACCGAGGGCGGCGCGCACATGTCCACCGGCCTCGAACACAACGAACTGGGCCGCCGGACGGAGGACACCGACGAGCGCATCAAGCAGGTCGACAAGCGCAACCGCAAGGTCGAGACCGCACAGCGCGAGGAGGAGTGGGACTACCGCGAGTACGGCGACGCCGACGCGGACGCGCTCGTCATCTCGTGGGGGTCGAACGAGGGCGCGATGGTCGAGGCGCTCGACTACCTCGACGACGAGGGCATCGACGTGCGCTTCATCTCGGTGCCGTACATCTTCCCGCGGCCGGACCTCACCGAGGCGGTCGAGGCGGCCGAGCAGGTCATCGTCGTGGAGTGTAACGAGCAGGGGCAGTTCGCCGACCTGCTGGAGCACGACACCCTTACCCGGCTGAAGCGCGTGAACAAGTACAACGGCGTGCGGTTCAAGGCCGACGAACTGGCCGACGACATCAAGGCGAAACTCGAAGCGGAGGTCACAGCATGAGCTCGGACGTTAGATTCACCGACTTCAAATCGGACAAGCAGCCGACGTGGTGCCCCGGGTGTGGGGACTTCGGCACGATGAACGGGATGATGAAAGCGCTCGCCGAGACCGGCAACGACCCGGACAACACGTTCGTCTGTGCCGGGATCGGCTGTTCCGGCAAGATCGGGACGTACATGCACTCGTACGCCCTCCACGGCGTCCACGGGCGCGCGCTCCCGGTCGGCACCGGCGTCAAACTCGCCAACCCCGACCTCGAAGTGATGGTCGCGGGCGGCGACGGCGACGGCTACTCCATCGGCGCGGGTCACTTCATCCACGCCGTCCGGCGGAACGTCGACATGACGTACGTCGTCATGGACAACCGGATCTACGGCCTGACGAAGGGTCAGGCGTCGCCGACCAGCCGCGAGGACTTCGAGACGAGCACCACGCCCGAGGGGCCGAAACAGCCCCCGGTCAACCCGCTCGCGCTCGCGCTGGCGGCCGGCGGCACGTTCATCGCCCAGTCGTTCTCGTCGGACGCCCAGCGCCACACCGAGATCGTCAAGCGGGCCGTCGAACACGACGGGTTCGGCTTCGTCAATGTGTACAGCCCGTGCGTGACGTTCAACGACGTCGACACGTACGACTACTTCCGCGACTCCATCGTCGACCTGGACGACGAGGACCACGACCCGTCGGACCGCGACGCGGCCAAGAAGAAGATCCTCGACGCGGACAAGGAGTACCAGGGCGTCATCTACGAGGACGAGAACTCCGTCCCCTACAGCGACCTCCACGGCCTCGACTCGAACATGTCGGAGATCCCCGACGGCGCGCCCGAGGACGCGATGGACCTGGTTCGCGAGTTCTACTGACCGCCCCGGTTCGGTCCGTACGGCCTTTCTTCCCGCCCGACGGCGACCGTCGGGATCGGTTCGTCGCCTGCCCGTGTCGTCAGCGACCGCAAAACTCCGGCGTCTCGCCGCCGCGGCCGGCGGCGCTGGCTACTCGCTTTCGTGTTCCACGGACTGCATCAGCGCCTCGACGTTGAACTCCTCCTCGGGGCGCTGGGTGGGGTGTGCGCCCATCAGCACGACCCAGTCCCCGTCGTGTTTGACTTTCGTGACGTAGATGGCGACCTCGACCTCCCGGCCCTGGAACTCGGACGTGCCGGTAAAGCGGGTCACGTTGGCCCGTTTCCCGAGGACGCCGTCGACGGACTTCGATCCGGTCGCGGTGAGGTCGACGTCGCGGTACTCCGCGGATATCTCCGACTGGAACCGGTCGACCAGTTCCGCGTTGGACTGGTCGCTGATCGGGTTGAACGAGCGGCCGGCGACCTCGACCTGGGGGACGGACACGGCGGCGAACATCCCCACCTGCTGTTGTCTGTCGAGGAACTCGTCGCTTTTCGTGTAGAGGTTCGCGTGCCCCTCGACACGGACGGTGCGGTTGCCCAGTTCGTCGAGGGTCCGGTTCTCGACGACGGTCCGCGATTCGTTCAGCCCGTAGCCGGTTTCGGCCAGCGCGTCCTCGCCCGCCGTCGCGTTCGCGGCGGTGAACTCGGCCGGCGCGTTTCCGAGGATGAACCCGATACAACCGCTCGTCGCCAGCAACAGCGCGACGGCGACCGTCGCTATCAGTCTCCGGGTCGACAGGTCCCTCGCGATACCATTCATTGTTGGTTGACAGTGGCCCGAGAGCGTATAGGCCTTCCGCCCGGAGCACGGCGTCTGACGCCGGGTCCGTTCCCGTCTGTTTTTTATGAGATGGCCATTAACTCAGCACAACTATGGCAGCGACCTACGACATCGTCGTCGACGGCGGCGGGACCGCCGACCGTTTCGCCCCGACGACGGCGGCCGACGAGGGGGTAGACGTCGCCCCGCTGGAGCGACCACCAGGGGCGGCCGGAACGCCGCAGTTCCACGGTCCCCGACATGTCTGAGCGCTACGACGTCGTCGTCGCCGGCGCCGGCCCGGCAGGGGCACAGTGTGCCAGGGACCTCGCCCAGCGGGACTACGACGTGCTGGTACTGGAGGCCGAACCCGAGGACGGGTTCCCGCGCCAGTCCAACAAGTCCACGGCGGGGACGTTCGCGTCGATGACCGGCGCGTTCGGGATTCCGGACGACGTGGTGATGAACTACACCGACAACGTCGTCCTCGAGTCCCCGAACGACCACTTCGTGCAGACCCAGCCCGGTGCAGTCCTGGAGTTCGCGGACTTCAAGCAGTGGCTGGTCGCGGCGGGCCGCGAGCACGGCGCGGAGTACCGGTTCGACGCGCGGGTGAACAACCCCATCACGGAGGACGGGAACGTCGTGGGCGTCAAGTACGCCGGCGACGAGGAGGTGTACGCCGACATCGTGATCGACGCCACCGGCCCCGCGGCACCGCTCGCGAAGAAACTGGGCGTCACCGGCCTCGAACGCCAGCACCAGGCGGTCGGCATCGAGTGGGAGATGGAGGGCGTCGACGTCGACCACCGGCACTACGCGGACCTCTCGGACGCGATGATGCTGCGCCTGGACCACGAACTCGCGCCCGGCGGCTACTCGTGGATCTTCCACACGGGCGGGGACACCGCGAAGGTCGGCCTCTGTTACATCCAGAACGAGCGGTACCAGCGGTACGGGGACACCTCCCGGAGCATCGACGACCACCTCGAACACTGGCTCGACTCCGACCCGCGGTTCGCGGACGCCCAGCGCATCGCGGACAAACAGCAGCACCGCGGCTCCGCGCACATCCAGATGCCCGCGAGCCTCAGCACGGACAACTTCATGGCCATCGGCGACACGGTACCGACCCTCGACCCGCTGTGGGGGGAGGGCATCCACAAGTGCATGGAGTCGGCCCGCGCGGCCGCCATCACCGCCGACCGGTGCCTGATGGGCGGCGAGACGGACACCTCCGCGGACGCGATGTCGGTGTACGACGACCTCTGGCACGGCCGCGTCGCGCCGGACATGCGCCGCCGGCTGACGATGACCCAGCTGCTCTACCTCGCGCCGAACGAGCGCTACGACCGCCTGATGGCCGACCTGAACGCGATGGACGTCGAGACGCTCAGCGAGGCCAACGAGGGCGGCGTCCGCGCCATCTCGAAGCTCATCCACCTCTCGGACCTGCCGCTGCTCGCGCGGTTCGGGAAACAGCGCCTCGCCGAGCGGTAGCGGGCCGGCCGCCCGCTCGCCGGTTTCACAACCCCTTTTGGCGTCACGGCCCAAGCGATAGACGAGATGACTCAGCAGCAGCTATCACCCGAGAGCGTACCCCGAGCCGACGGCATGCCGATGCTCGGCCTCGGAACGTGGCAGAACACGGACGCCGACCAGTGTGCCGACAGCGTCCGGACGGCGCTGGAGGCGGGGTACCGACACGTCGACACCGCACAGGCCTACGACAACGAGGTGTCTGTCGGCAAGGGCCTGGCCGCGGCCGACGTCGACCGCGACGACGTGTTCCTCGCGACGAAGATCTGGACGAGCAACCTCGCGTACGACGACGTGCTCCACACCGCACGCGAGAGCCTGAACCGGCTCGGCGTCGAGTCGGTGGACCTGCTGTACGTCCACTGGCCGGCCGAGGAGTACGACGCCGAGGACACGCTGGCCGCGTTCGCGGAGCTGTACGACGACGGCCTGATCGACAACGTCGGCGTGAGCAACTTCACGCCCGACCAACTCCGGGAGGCCGTCGACGTCTGCGACGCGCCGGTGTTTGCCAACCAGGTCGAGATGCACCCGCTGCTCCCGCAGGACGAACTGCGCGAGGCCGCGGACGACCTGGGCGTGAACCTGGTCGCGTACTCGCCGCTCGCCCGCGGCGAGGTGTTCGACGTCCCGGAGATCGAGGAGGTCGCGGAGAAACACGACGCCAGCCCCGCGCAGGTGAGCCTCGCGTGGCTCCGCGAGAAAGGCGTCACGGCGATCCCGAAGGCGACGAGCGAGGCACACATCCGCGACAACTGGGGGAGCCTCGCGCTGGACCTGGACGCCGAGGACGTCGAGACCATCGACGGGATCGACGAGCGGCAGCGGCAGGTCGACCCGGGCTTCGCGCCCTGGTAGCGGACGCCGACCGCGGGACGCCGCGTCGGTCCCGCAGGCCGGAAAATTGAAATCCGGCGATCCTGTCTACGTGGATATGGCTACCGGGTCAGGAAGCGGGGGGGTCTTTCGCGCGGTAACGGTGGACCTGCGGCGGCTACACGAGGCCTGGATGGAGATCGTGTTCCCGCGGCAACGCGAGTCCGCCCACTCGGTGCTCGGCAAGTGGACGCCGAACACGACGACCGGCTGGATCGGCTACCGGATCTGGGGGGTTCTGGGGATGCTCGCCGTCGCCTTGCTGTACCCGCTCGCGCTCGTCGGCTTCATGGCGCGGTTCTACGCCCGGAAGGCCGACGGCACCGCGACGCGGATCGGTATCCTCGGCGTCGTGGCGATATCGGTCGTGGTGTGGGGCGCGCTGACCGTGTTCGCGCGACTGCGCTTCTCGTTTACCGGGTTCGTCGCCGTCGCTGCCGCGGGCGGCGTCGCGACCGTCTCCGCCGTGCTCGCCGTCGTGTTCTCCCGGATCGGCGGCCGGAAGACGACGGTGTTTCTGGGCTACCCGTTCGGGATGACGGCCATCTTCCTGCCGCCGGTCGTCGCGGCGCTGTACTCGCCGGTGCTGGCCGAGAGGATCTTCCCGCAGAGCGAGTCGCTGGCGATCTGGCTCCTCGACAACGTGCTGTACGTCGGCGACATCAACGAGTACCTGCGCTCGCGGTACTCGCTGTCCGGACTGGGCTACGTCGGGATGTGGTTCGGCATCGCCGTCCCGCTGGGCTGGCTGGTCGGCGGCGTCGTGACGCTCGCGGACCTGATCCGCCCGAAGTGACCGACAGCGCCCGATGAGTGTTTTCGAACCGCCTAGCTGCGGCCGTAGCCCTATCAGTACTATTTAAACCTTGTGTCTACTTTACTCCACAAAGTATTAGTCGGGAGAGAGTAATCTGTGGAACGAGGATGCCGAGCGAACCCACGACCTCCACGATACCGCAGTCGTCGCCCGCGCCGTCCCCGACCGCCGACGCCGGCGGATGGCTCCGGCAGGCGCGTGCGTTCACCGAGCGCTACCTCCGGGTGCTCGTCCGGAACCGGATCGTCCTGTTCTGGGCGGTCGGCTTCCCGGTCGCGTTCTACCTGCTGACCGTCGAACTGTTCCTCGACATGGGCGGGGCCCCGGCGGACGTGGTCGCCGCGACGAAGGCCGTCACGGCGGTCAGCTACGGCGTCTTCGGTGCGGTGGTCGTCTGCCTCTCGGCGTTCGCGACCCACCTCGTCGAGGACATGGACGCGGGGCGGTACGGGCAGTTCCGGTCGCTCCCGCTGTCGCCGAGCGCGGACCTCTGTGGCCGCCTGCTCGCCGGATACCTGCTGGCGCTGCTCTCGCTGGGGTCGGTGCTGGCCGTCGGCGTCGTCACCGGGGCGGCGTTCACGCTCCGGTCGGCGCTGTCGGTCCCGCTCGTCCTCGCCGTGTTCGCGGGCTTCGCCGTCACGTGGATGACGCTCGCCGTGGCGGTGGCCGTCGTCGTCACCGACGAGAACTACGCGAACATCGTCGCCGTCAGCGTCGCGGTGGTGTCGTACTTCGTCACCGGCTACAACGGGACGCAGGTCGCGATGTTCGCGGGCGACCCGGCCCTGCTGAACGCCCTGCCGAACACGCTCGCGGCGCGGGTGATCTGCTATCACCTGGTCGACGTCGCCGACTGGAGCCAGGCGGGCCTCGCGCCGCCGGCGATGCCGAGCGGCCCCGGCGCGCTCGCCGTCCTCGCCGGCTACGGGGCCGTCGCCCTCCTCGCCGGCGTCGCCATCGTCCGCGCCGTCGTCTACGACCGGGGGGTGGTCGCGTGAGCGCCCCCGACGCGGACGCCGCCCCGGCGCTTTGCGCCCGCGGCGTCAGGAAGTCCTTCGGCGACGACGGCGTCCTCGACGGCGTCGACCTGACGGTCCGCGACGACGAGACGCTCGCCCTCCTCGGCCCGAACGGCGTCGGGAAGACGGTGTTGCTGTCCTGCCTCGCGGGCGCGACCACCCCGACCGCGGGCGAAGTCGAGGTGTTCGGCCGGCCGCGGGGCGACTGCCCCGGCGAACACACGAGCTACCTCCGGCAGGAGGCCCTGACCGTCCCGTCGCTGACCGGCCGCGAGAACGTCCGGTTCTACGGCCGCGTCCACCCCGCGTTCACCGACCGCTGGGAGCGCTACGTCGACGACCTCGGCGTCGCCGACGCCCTCGATGACCGCGTCTCGACGTACTCCGGCGGGATGCGCCGCAAGCTCGAACTCGCCATCGCGCTTTCCGTCGACGCGCCGGTGTACCTGCTCGACGAGCCGACCGCGGGGGTCGACGTGTCGATGGTCGAGTGCGTCCACGACTTCGTCCGGGAGCGCCGCGAGGCCGGCGCGACGGTCGTCCTCAGCAGCCACCGCCCGGCCGACGTCGACCTCGCCGACCGCGTGGCGTTCGTCCGCGAGGGCCACGTCGGCGCGGTCGACGACCCCGACGCGCTGCTGGACGCGGTCCCGCCGGTGGTCCGGGTCCGGGGGACCGCCGCCGCGGGCGCGCTCGCCGAGTTCGCAGTCGACGACGAGGTGTTCGAGGAGGGCGGCGACGTCCGCGGGTTCCTCCGGCCGGACGCGTCGGTCGAGGCCGTCGAGCGGGCGTTCGACGCCGACGCCGTGACCGTCGCCGACCCGACGTTCACCGACCTGTTCAACTACCACGTCCACCTGCCGACGACCGCTCCCCGCTGACCTTCCCCCTCCCGCGGCCGGTCCCGCCGGCCGCGCTCCGCCGAACGCAACCGACTTACCACGCCCCTGCGAAACGCCGGCAATCGCGGCCCGGCCGCGATCCGTCGCGGATCGCCCGCGCCCCACGGCGCACTGCCTATCCGCACCCGGCACCGACCACGACGGACCCGTCACCCACACCACGAATGTCACGCGAAAACGTCGACCCGGCGGAACTGCGCGAGGACATCGAGACCATCAAGGACGCGATGGGCCTCGAGGAGCGCTACGAGGGCGCGGCCGTGCTCTGGCTCGCCTTCGGCGGCCTCGTGGCCGTCGCCGCCGGCCTCAGCCAGTACGTGTTCCTCGCTGAACTGTCGGACTGGTACCACCCCGTCATCTGGATCGGCCTCCTCGGCGGCGGCGGGGCCGTCGCCAACCGGCTCGTCGCCGGCGACGATGCGGGCGGCTGGGGCAGCGACGACGCGCCCGACCCGTACCTCCAGATCGCGGTCGTGTACGCCGTCTCCTTCCCGATAGTGAACATCCAGCAGTCGCTCGTCGACGCCCCGCGGGCCGTCGCGAGCGCGTCCACGCTCGCGACCATCGTCGTCCTGATCGGCGCGGCGTACCTCGTGGTCGGGAACACGCTGAAGGCGTACCGCATCCGCACGCGCGACCGCTACGCGTTCTACGGCGGCGGGGCGCTCATGGTCGCGCTCGGCACCGTCATGCCGTTCGTGGACGCCCTGCTGACGTGGCACTACGCCGCGTTTGGGCTGGCGTACCTCGCCTACGCGCTCGCAAGCTACGCCGTCCTCGCCCGCACCTGACGATGGACTTCGACAAGCTCGTCCACCAGCAAACGCGACTGCAGATCTTCGCCTACCTCTACCGGCACGGGGAGGCGACGTTCCCCGAACTGCGGGAGGAACTGGGGCTCACCGAGGGGAACCTCTCCAGCCACCTCGGGACGATGGAGGAGGCCGACGCCGTCTCCGTCGAGAAGCAGTTCGTCGACCGCCGCCCGCAGACGACGTACGCGCTCACCGACCTGGGTGCGGAGAAGTTCGAGGAACACGTCGCCGCCCTCGAATCCCTCATCGACGAGCTATAGTGAACCGGCCGCGTGCGGGCCCGAATCGAGCGTCCGCCCAGCGACCGTCTCGGAAACGTTACGGATCGGGCGTCCTAACCCCCGGGCGTATGGAACTCGACCTCACGAAGACAGCGGTCGCGTTCGTCGCACTGATCGCCGTCAGCGTCGGCGGCCTGATCGTCGCGCCGATGATGCAGGACAGCACGGTTCTCATGATGGTGATGCCCTCGATGGTCGTCTTCGGACTGATCTGCCTCGCGATCGGCGTCGGCCACGGCCAGTACCGCGCGACGCACTGACCGCGGGAAACGCTTCTCGCGGCACGAACGCGAGGAACCGCGCACGGCCCACACAGCGAGGGCGTTCAAGGAGCCGGGCGACGGATCGGTAGTATGGAACCGCGCACCGTGCTCCGCGTCGAGGGGCTGGCCGTCCTGGCCCTCGCGCTGGCCGGGTACGCCGCCTCGGACGGCCCGCTCTGGCTGCTGCTCGCGCTCGCGCTGGCACCGGACCTCTCGATGCTCGGCTACCTCGCCGGTCCCCGCTTCGGGAGCGCGAGTTACGATCTGGTCCACACCTACACGCTCTCGCTCGCACTCGGTGTAGCGGGCCTCTGGGTCGATGGCCACGCGGCCGTCCTCGTCGCGCTGGTCTGGACCGGCCACATCGGTGCCGACCGGTTCTTCGGCTACGGCCGCAAGTTCGAGTCCGGGTTCGAAGACACTCACCTGTCGGCCCAGCCCGTTCCGGTTTCGGCGCTGACGGAGTCGGAGTAACGCGGCCGACGCGTCCGGCTTCCCGCGGTCAGTCCGCACCGAGGGCGTCCGCGAGGTCGCCGGCGACGTCCGCGATGGCGTCGTGGGTGCGGTCGACCCCGCGGAGCGTCATGAAGCCGTGCACCATGGCCTCGTAGTTCTCGTAGCGCGTGTCGACGCCGTCCCGGACGAGCTGTTCGGCGTACGCCTTCCCGCCGTCGCGGAGCGGGTCGAAGCCCGCGGTGACGACCGTCGCGGGGGCGACGCCGGAGACGTCGCCGGCGTTCGTCGGGTCGGCGTAGGGGTTGCGCTCGTGGATCTCGCTGCGGTAGTAACACTCCCGGAACCACTCCAGGTCGGCCTCGTCGAGGACGATGCCCGCGTGGTCCCTGACCGACGCCTGGTCCTCATCGACCCCGATCCCCGGATACAAAAGCGCCTGGTGGGCGATCTCCGGGCCGTCGCGCTCGGCGGCCATGAGCGCGGCGACGGCGGCGAGCGTCCCGCCGGCGGAGTCGCCCGCGACCGCGACCTGCCCGTCGCCGGCGACCGCGTCGGTGTTCGCCGCCGCCCACTCGACGGCGGCGTACGCGTCCTCGACCGCCGCGGGGAACGGGTGTTCCGGCGCGAGCCGGTAGTCGACCGAGAGGAGGGCACAGCCGCTCTCCCGGGTGAGGTGGCGACAGAGCCAGTCGTGCGTGGCGATGCTCCCGAGCACGTACCCGCCGCCGTGGAAGAAGACGACCGTGGGGAACGGGCCGTCCCCCTCCGGCACGTAGAGGCGGGCGTCCCTGTCGCCCGCGGGGCCGGGGACCGTTCCGTCGACGGTCGCCCCGACGCTCGGCGGGTTTCGGTTCTGTACCCACATCGCCGCCCGCGAGAGGAGACGGAGCGCCTTCAGCCCCCGCCGGCTGTGCGGCAGCGGGAACCGGTCCTGACGTTCGACCGCCGCCTTCGCCTGCGGGTCGATCTCGTCGGCTTGCATGGGGAAACCGTTCGCCGAGCCGACAGTAAAGCTTCAGGGTGACGGCCGATTCGTCGCCGACCGGTGCCCTCCCCGGCCGAACGAGGCGACCACAACCGATCCGGTTTCGACCGTTTCGGTCACCGATACGGTCACCACACCGATTACTGCGGTGCGTCACTGCTCACGCGGCCGGCGCGAGCGCGCGGCGCACCGACGCGCCGCGGGCGAGCGTTCGGGGGAGGGCAGGCTAACGAAACCGCGTCCCGTAAGAAAGCATCCGCGCGAGCGAAGCGAGCGCGGTTCGCCGCGACCGCCATCGGCGGTCGCGGTCCGAGGAAACCGTCGAGGGACGGCGACGCCGTCCCGAGGCGGTGACGAAGGATTTTGGTCGAGCTTTTCCCGAGCACTGCGAGCGTGTCCGCCCTCGGCGGACCGCTCGTCAAGGCGCAGCGGAAAAGGTCGTCTACATGTAACCGAGGTCGCGCAGGCGCTCCATCAGGTCCTCCTTGTCCTGGGCGCGGCCCGCGCGCTCGGTCGTGTTGTCCAGGTCCTGCTGCCAGGCAGGCTCCTCGGCGGCCTTGTCGGTCGAAACCTCGCTGCCGAGCGAGCGGAAGCCGGCGAAGTACTTCGGGGAGACCGGGATGTCCTCCTGCTCGACGCCCTCGGGGAGGTCGTCGTCGGTGTCGGGGACGTAGCCCTCGTCCGGGAACTCCTCGACCGTGTCCGGCACGACGAAGTTCCAGAAGGCGTCCCAGACGGCGGCCTCGTCGAACTGGAGGATCGTCTGGATGCGGTCGTGGGGCGGGTAGATGTCCGGGTCGTGGCGCGGCGAGAAGAACGTCTCGTCGGCGCGGGACTCCTGTTCGTCCCAGCGGATGCCGGAGATGATGCCGTCGACGTCGTGCTCCTCGATGGCGTCGTTGAGCGCGACCGTCTTGAGGAGGTGGTTGCCGACGTACGTGTCCAGCAGGAACGGGAAGTCCTCCTCCTCGTACTCGAGGATTTCACGGACGTGGTGCTGGTTGTGCTCCGAGAGCTCGTCGATCGGGATGTCGTCGCCGGGTTCGAGGCCGTGCTCGTCGACGTACTCGCCGACGTCCTCGTTGCGCGCCCAGATGACGTCGAGGTCCCACTCGTCGGCCCAGTGCTCGACGAAGTCGATGAGTTCGTCGAAGTGCTGGTAGTGGTCGATGAACACGACCGGCGGGACTTCGAGGTCGAAGCGGTCCGCGACCTCCTTGACGAAGTACAGCGTCAGCGTCGAGTCCTTGCCGCCCGTCCACATCACGACGGGGTTCTCGTACTGTTCGAGGCCCTCCTTCGTGACCTCGATGGCCTTCTCGATCTTGTGGTTGATCGACGGGTAGTCGGCGGGGGTCTCGCCCTCGCCCTCGTCGTAGTCGACGTCCAGGTAGTCGGGGAAGTCTGCTGACATCGTGTAATTAGATATAATTAGGAGCCGTAAAAGTCTAGTGGAGCCGAGCCGCGGTACGCCCGGTATCGTGTCACACACCGCCGTACGCCGCCGTACGCGGGCCGCCGTCAGTCGCTGATGAACTTGTTGTCGCGCCAGTTGACGCCGCTCTCGCCGTTGTTGCCGTCGCCCGGTCCCTCGACGACCTCGATGGAGGCGGGGCGGTCGTCGCCGTCGACGATCCGGGTGGCCTGCAGTTCGTCGTCGCGCTCGGTGATGGCCGTCAGCGTGCCCTTCTCGGCCTGGCGCGCGATGTCACAGAGGACGAGGAACATCTCGTACTGGAGCGTGGAGTTCTGGAGCACCGTCTCGCGGTCGCCCTTGAACGCCGCGTACTCGACGAGTTCGGACTCGATCTCCTCTTCCTCCTCGCCCCACTGTGGGCCGGCGGCGCGTCGCTCCTCGGGGTCCTCCTCGTACACCCGGTTCTCGGTGACGCTGGCTTTCAGCTGGGCCGTCGGGGTGTACTTGCTGATGCTCTTGTCCTCGGCGACCGCTTTCAGTATCAGGGTGTTGTTGCGTCGCGTGATGTCGATGTCCTCGATGGCGTCGGGGAGGTCCGCGTCCTCGAAGAAGTCGTGGACTGTTTCGAGTGGCAGTTCGAGCGTCGAATGAAGGCGATAAACTTGGTTTGACATATCTGATGATGTGCTGTCGAGGTACCGCGACGGCCAATCGCTTACCCCTAACTACGACACGGCCGCTTATATGGACTGCTATTTTATTCTCGACCGAACCGGACGGAACGTGGCGTTCACCGCCGTACGGCGTGGGAATCAGTAACACGGGCCGCGGGGCGATACACCCCGGCTACTGCTCCTCCGAGCCGACGCGGATGACCTGCAGCAGCGAGTAGACGGGGACGCCGTCTATCTCCTCGACGCCCTGCTTGTCGGCGAGGACGACGCAGGCGACGGGCTCGCCGCCCTGCTCGCGGATCGCCTCGACCGTCTCGGTCATGGTGGTGCCGCTGGTGATGGTGTCGTCAACGACGTAGCACTCCCGGTCCCGGATCTGGGCGAAGTTGCGGGAGAACGTGCCGCCCAGGTCCTCGATGTCGCCCTCCTCCCACTGGTGCTTCCGGGGGGCGTAGGTGCCGAGGTCGGTGTCGAGTTCGCGCGCGACGGTCGTCGCTAGCGGCGCACCGGCCTTCTCGATGCCGATGGTGAGGTCGACCTCCTCGCCCTCCTTGACGAGCAGGTCGGCCATCGCGGAGCCGACCGCGCCGAGGCGGGCGCTGTCCCGGCCGACCGCGCTCCAGTCGACGTGGATGTCGTGGGGACCCCCGCCGCCGTTCGCGTCCGACGGGGCCGATTTCGCCGGCGTGGTCGTGCCGCTGCGCTCGACGAGCCAGCTCGCCGTCTCTCTGGAGACGTTCAGTTCGTCGGCGATCTCGCCCTTGGAGAGCCCCCGATCCGCCAGTTCGGCGGCGGACTCCATGAGGTCGTCAACGTTTTTCATATGCGGCCAGTTCGACCGCGGTTTTTATAGTCGTGTCGTCGTCGTCAAACGCGCGGTCGAGGTCGTCGATCCCGTACACGCCGGTGACGAGGTCGTCGAGGAACGGGTCCGGGAGCGCCTGCAGCGTGTCGACGGCCGACTCGAAGTGCCCGACGTGGGAGTTGACGCTGCCGACCAGCGCCTTGTTGTGGAGGACGAACTCGTTGTGGAGCCGCCCGCCGTCGACCTCGAACTCCCAGGACTCCGGCACGCCCAGCAGCGCGCCGACGCCGTTGGGCGCGAGCGCCTCGATCGTCTGGAAGGCGTGTTTCGCGTAGCCGGTCGCCTCGTACACCAGGTCCATCCCCTCGTGGGCCTCGGCCACCTCGTCGACGGGCGTCTCCCGCGAGTCGACGTACGTCGCGCCCAGGTCCTCGATGATCTCGATCGTCGGGTCCGGGCGGTCGCGCCGGCCCAGACAGTAGGTGCGGTCGAACCCCTCCGTGTGCTCGAACATCGCCAGCGTGAGCAGGCCGAGGCTGCCGTTGCCAAGTACCATCGCGGATTCGGGGTGCCAGTCGAACGCCGAGCGGGCGGCGTAGGCGTGTTCCAGCGCCTTCTCCGTGATGCTGACCGGCTCGACGAGAAAGCCCAGTTCGGCCAGCTCCGGCGGGACGGAGACGAGATACTCGGCCGGGCTGGTGAAGTACTCCGCCATGAACCCGTGGTCCCCGACGATGCCGCGCTCGTGGTACTGGCCCTCGGGAGCCATGTCGGGCTCGCCGCGCTCGAAGAACTCGTTGCCGCCGTCGGGCGCGCGCCGGACGGTCGGGACGACGACCTCCCCCTCCCGCAGGTCGGTCCCGTTGGGGTCGGCGACGAAGCCGACGGCCTCGTGGCCGAGCACGAGGTGGTCGTCGCCCGCCGGGAAGCCGCCGTGCGCGCCGCTGATGACCTCGTGGTCGGTCCCGTCGACGCCCACGCGGAGCGTCCGCACCAGCGCCTCGCCCGGCCCGGGCTCCGGCTTCGGTTTCTCGACGACGGTCGGTTTCGTCTCGCCCTGGCGAACTGCGACGGCCTTCATGCGCGTGGCAAGACGCCGGGGGACGAAAAAGATTTATTCTGTTTTGAGTAAATATTCGATAGCGAGACGGACGGGAGCCGGCGTGTGGCCGGCGGCCCTTCGGGCACGCTTATGCCGCTGCCGCGCCGCCTTCCGGTATGGAACGGTACGACCTCCTGTATCGGCTGTACGACGAGTTCGACGCGGCGACGCTCCGGGAGTACCAGGAGTTCGTCGACGTGTTCCCGCCCGTGGACTCGCGGGTCGCCCTCGAACACTGGCAGAACGCCAGCGACGAACTGGCCGACCGGAAGGACGCGATCCGCGAGGGCTTCGCCGCCGGGGAGACGTTCGCCGAGGTCGCCGCCCACGCGACGCGGGACCAGGCGTTCACCGCGCTCGACCTCTACACGAAGTACGAACGCGCCGTGAACGCCCTCGTGCTGGACGTCGACGAGACGCTCCGCTCGGCCGGCAACACCGACAACGAGATCCCCCGCGAGACGCTCCACCTGCTGACGGAACTCCACGAGGCGGGGGTGCCGATCGTCATCTGCACGGGCCAGACCCTGGAGAACGTGAAGGGGTTCATGATCCAGGGGCTCGGGTCGGAGATCGTCCACTCCGGCGACCTGAGTATCGTCTACGAGGCCGGCACCGGCGTGTTCACGCCCGGCCACGGGGCCGACACCAAGCAGTTGCTGTACGAGGGATTGGACGACGGGATAGTCGCCGTGTTCGACGCGGTCCGGTCCCGGATCCTGCCGGACGCCCCCGAGCACCTCCGGTACGGCTGTCACCTCCAGGGCAACGAGTTCAACGTCACGCTCAAGCCGAACTTCGAGATCGGGAGTGCGAAGGCCCGCGACGTGATAGACGACGGGCTCGTGTACGAACTCGACCTGCTCGGGGACGCCGTCGTCGCGGAAGTCGACGGCGTCGACGGCGACGCGCCGGCCGGCGAGTGGGCGCGCGCCTACTACGCCGGCCAGGACCCGGAGATCCGCGGCGTCCTCGAACGGCAGGGCGAGTTCCCGACGCTCGACGCCGCCGCCGTGCCGGACGCCGTGACCGACGTGTTCGAGCGCATCGACGTCGCCTACTACGAGGCCGACGCCGCCGAGATCGGGAGCCTCGAACTGAACAAGGTGGCCGGCGTCGAGGCGGCCTACGACGTGCTCGGGATCGACGACCCGTTCGCGCTGGTGATGGGCGACAGCAAGAGCGACCTGCGCGTGATGGAGTGGGCCGGGGAGCGCGACGCCGGGATCGCGGCCGCACCGGAACACGCCTCGCGGGACACGCTGGACCACGTCCTCTCGACCGACGAACTCGTCTTCGACCGCGGGAAAAGCGCCGAGATGCTCCGCGTCGCGTACGCGCTGAACCGGCTCGCCGTGCTCGACGACGCGTAGCCAGCGGGCGGTTTCGGCGAGCGGTCGTCCCAGCGGTCCGACCGGTATCTCAAAGCTTTACTGTGACGTGAGTGAACGGGGTCGTATGGGGATCGATTACTCGGAGCTGCACGACCCGAACGCGGAGTACACGATGCGGGAGCTGTCGTCGGAGACGATGGGCGTGACGCGCGAGCGCGGCGGCGGCCGCGACGTGGAGATCACGGACGTCCAGACGACGATGGTGGACGGGAACTTCCCGTGGACGCTCGTCCGGATCTACACCGACGCCGGCGTCGTCGGCGACGGCGAGGCGTACTGGGGCGCGGGCGTCCCCGAACTCATCGAGCGGATGAAGCCGTTCGTGATCGGCGAGAACCCGCTCGACATCGACCGGCTGTACGAGCACCTCGTCCAGAAGATGTCCGGCGAGGGCTCCGTCGAGGGCGTCACCGTCTCCGCCATCGCGGGGATCGAGGTGGCGCTGCACGACCTCGCGGGCAAGATCCTGGAGGTGCCGGCCTACCAGCTGCTCGGCGGCAAGTACCGCGACGAGGTGCGCGTCTACTGTGACTGCCACACCGAGGAGGAGGCCGACCCCGACGCCTGCGCCGACGAGGCCGAGCGCGTCGTCGAGGACCTGGGCTTCGACGCGCTGAAGTTCGACCTCGACGTGCCGAGCGGCTTCGAGAAGGACCGCGCGAACCGCCACCTCCGCCCCGGCGAGATCCGCCACAAGGCCGAGATCGTCGAGAAGGTGACCGAGCGCGTGAAGGACCGCGCCGACGTCGCCTTCGACTGCCACTGGACGTTCTCGGGCGGGAGCGCCAAGCGCCTCGCCGAGGCGATCGAGGACTACGACGTGTGGTGGCTGGAGGACCCCGTCCCGCCGGAGAACCTCGAGGTGCAGGAGGAGGTCACGAAGTCCACGACGACGCCGATCACCGTCGGCGAGAACCGCTACCGCGTCACCGAGGAGCGCCGCCTGATCGAGAACCAGGCGGTCGACATCATCGCGCCCGACCTGCCGAAGGTCGGCGGCATGCGCGAGACCCGGAAGGTCGCCGACGTCGCCAACCAGTACTACGTGCCGGTCGCGATGCACAACGTCTCCTCGCCGGTCGCCACGATGGCCTCCGCCCACGTCGGCACGGCCGTCCCCAACTCGCTGGCCGTCGAGTACCACTCCTACGAACTGGGCTGGTGGTCGGACCTCGTCGAGGAGACGGTCATCGAGGACGGCTACATCGAGGTCCCCGAGGAGCCCGGCCTCGGCCTGACGCTCGACCTCGACGCCGTCTCCGAGCACATGGTCGAGGGCGAGACGCTGTTCGACGAAGCGTAGCTTCGTCGGGCTCGCAAATCCCCGGTTTGCGTTGTTCGACGAGGCGTAAGGCTCATCGAGCACGACGGACGAACTAATTCTTCCATTTTACGGGGCGACGGAGCGTAGCTCGTCGGGAAAAGGGGCGACTGAGGGGAGGACCGAACCGATAGCGGGGTGGAGCGAAGCCTCCGGTTACGCGTCCGTGGCGTTGACCACGTAGGCGTCCGACGAACCGGGGAGGTCGACGGAGATTCCCAAGACGGAGATGCCAGTCGAGTCGGTGGTCCGGAGCGTTACCGCCTCGCCATCGACGACCGTCCCGTTCGTGACCGTGAACGTCGCGACGCGATCGCCCGTGTCGTTCACTGCGGTCAGCTCCGTCGTCTCGGAGTCCGACGCCGTCAGGACGTTGTCCAGCGGCCGGGCGTCGGTCACCGTCCCGGCGTCAAGGTCGACGTCGGCGACGACCCGGGGCGCGGCGTCCTCGTCGGGCGCGACGTACACCTCCAGGTCGTCGCCGACGTCCTCGACCTGAAAGTGGACGGGACCGCTTTCGAACCAGTCTCTGACGGCGTCGTGCTGCCAGGCGGTTCGCCAGGCGCGCTCGACGTCGCGCTCGCTCAGGTCGCCGTCGGGGTCGACGACCTCGACGGTGTGGTTGGAGGGCTGTACGACGTCCGCGGGCGACCCGTCAGGGGTCGCCGTCGGCGGACTCGTCGTGGCGGCGGCGACGCCGCTCGCGCCGAACGCGAGCAGCGCCGCGACCGCGACCGTGAGTAGCTGTCGTTGCATGGTTGCCGTACGGCGGCGCGGGTCGACGGCGGCGGGCGTCCCGTCGGCGGGGACCGGTGCCGTCGCCCGGCGCGCCGCGGTCTACGGTTGTGCGAAAGAGTTGATAGCCGTTTCTTGGAAACGCCCGGGAAACGGCTTCGAAAGCCGTTTCAGGGGCGTATTTCGCGCTCCTGCAGGTGGACCGTGTTGCCGATCCCGCTGCGCTTGCGCTCGACCAGCCCCCGGTGTTCGAGGTTGTCCAGCGTCCGGCTGACCGTCGCCTTCGAGAGGTCCGTTCCCTCGACGAGCGCACGCTGTGGGATCTCGCCGTCGGCGTCGAGCAGCATCGAGTAGATGGTCGCCTCGTTGTCGCCGAGGCGGTCGAGCGTCGCCTCCCGGCGCTCGCGGCGGTCCTCGGAGTCGTCCGCGGCGCGGTCGGCGTCGCCGCCCCCGTTCGCCGCCGGCGACGGGGCCGGCTCCGCCGGTCCGTTCGCCGTCGGAGGGTCCGCGGGGGCGCGGGCACGGCCGCCGAGGACCAGATACGTCCCGCTCGCGCCGCTGACGAGCGCGGCGACGGCGACGACCGCAACCTCGTCGTAGGTGAAGTACTGGCCGACCTGCGTCGTCTCCGCCCCGCTCTCGCCGACCGACACCACGACCGGCGAGGGGGTGATGAGCTGGACGGCGAGCACGAGCACGGCGGCGATGAAGACGACGGCCGCCGCGAGGTGGGAGGTCCGGAGGGCTCGGGCGTTCATGGGCGAACGTATCCGCTGACCGGAACTTCAGTGTACTGGTCTATACGGCACGTAGCGGCCGTGAAACGGCGCGAAACGTGTTTCCAACCGCTTCCAAACGCCTTTCCAAGAAACGGCTATGAGGGTTTGCAGCCAACCAGTGAACATGGCCAACGACGTCCGCGTCCGCCTCGCCGTCCTCGTCGGCCTCGCCGCCCTCGCCGTCGGGCTAGCAGGGGTCGGAACAGCGGTCGGCGTGACGGACCCGATCGCCGACGCCGACGCGGGCGGGGAGTTCGTCGTGGCGGACGGGTCGGTCACGTTCGCCGGCAACGGGGAGAACGTGACCGTCGTCGAGAGCACGGCGAACGTCAGCGAGATCCGGTTCGAGGAGACCGATTCCGGGCGCTTCGTGGTGAGCACGGAGACCGACCGGCCGCTGACGCCCGCCGAGCGCGATCGGGCCGTCGAGATAGCGCGGAGCAACGGGACGGTCCGGGGGAAACTCGCCGAACTGGACGGGTACGAACTCGCCGTCGAGCCGGTACAGCGGCTGGAGGCCGACCAGGTGAGCAGTTACGACGTCACCCTCGAAGCCGACGGGAACGCCACCGCCGGTGAGACGGACGTGTTCGTCGCGAACGCCACGGCCGAGGACCGGGACGGGACGGTCGTCGTCGAACGCGACCCGTCGTACGCCGAGGACCGCGCGGTCGTCAGGGTCCAGCAACCGGACGCCGCGGAGGGGGAGCGACTGCGGTACAGCGTCGATGTCGACCTGGCGAACGACACCGTCACGGACGTCACCGACTGGACGGCGGTCGGCGAGGAGTCGACGGTCAGCTTTTCGGGAGGGAACACGACGGTGGACGGGTCGGACCGGGTGCGATCGACGCGCGACTCCGCCCCCGTGCAGTAACCGATCCGCGACTGCCGCGGTGAGCACGTCTCGACCGCAAAAAAGCGCCGTCGGTCCGCCGGCCGTCGGAGCGGTGAACTCGTCACCCCCGTCAGGCCATCGGGAAGAGCGTCGAGAGGACGAGCGTCACGACGATCCCCGTGACGGAGATGATCGTCGTGAGGACGGTCCAGGTCTTGAGCGTCTCGCCCTGCGTGAGGCCGCCGATCTCCTTGACCAGCCAGAAGCCGCTGTCGTTGTACCACGAGCAGATGTTCCCGCCCGCGCCGATCGCCATCACCAGGAACGCCGGGTGGACGGACAGGTCGGGCACCTGCGGGGCCATGATGCCCGCTGCGGTGAGCATCGCGGCGGTCGCGGAGCCCTGTGCGATCCGTACGATGGCGGCGATGAGCCACGCGCTGATGAGCAGCGGGATGCCGACGCCGGCGAGCGCCTCGGTGATGTAGTCGCCGATCCCCGAGGCCGCAAGCAGCGCGCCGAACGCGCCGCCGGCCGCGGTGATCGCCGCGATGTTGCCGCCGCTTTTCAGCGCCTCGGTCATCTCCTCGGTCCAGGCCTCGCGGTCGACGTCGCTGTATCGGTAGTACGTCCACGCGGCGACCATCGCCGCGACCGTCAGGGCGACGTTCTTGTCGCCGATGAACGCCGCGTACGGCTTGAGCTGTGACAGCGAGGAGACGACCGCCTCGAACGTGTCGACCGCCGTGTAGGAGGCGATCAGCAGGACGGCGAGCAGCACCGGTGCGGCCGATTCGAGCACGCCCGGCAGCTTCGACGTGTCACGCTGGGCGACCTCCTCCAGTTCCTCGGTAGTGGTCGACATCGCGTCCCGGAGCGGGATGTCCAGCCGGGCGTTGAGCCAGCGGCCGTACACGAGGCCGGCCACGGCGGCCGACGGGATGGCCGTCGCCAGCCCCACGAGGATCGTCGTGCCGAGGATGTTCTGGTCGCCAGCGATCTGGTCGGCGACCGCGAGCGGCCCCGGCGTCGGCGGGACGAACACGTGGGTCGTCGCGGCACCCGCGCCGACGACGACGATGAACAGCGTGTAGTCCCGGCCGACCCGCGCCCGCATCGAACGGGCGAGCGGGGCCATCAGGTAAAACACGCTGTCGAAGAACACCGGGACGGCGAGGAACGAACTGCCGCCCCACAGCGCGATGTCGGAGTTTTCGCGGCCAAGGAGGTTCTGGAACCCCCGCACGATCCGCTGTGCGGCCCCGCTTTCCAGCATCGACTTCCCGATGATGGCGGCCATCAGGATCGGGATACCGATGCCCGCCATGTTGTCCCCGAACGCCGCCGCCACCCGGCTCGCCGCCTCGGACGGGGCGAAACCGGGGACGAACGCGGCGTTAACCGCGCCGACGAAGAACGCGGCGATTATCAGCCCGACGAACGCCGGGAGGTCTAACACGACCAACAACAGTACGACTGCCGCGAGCCCGAGTGCGAACGTCAGCAACGGGCTGTGTGCGAATTCGACTGCCATGCCTACCAGTTCACCCGTTCGAAATTTTTACTTCGTTCATAAATAATCTGCGAAGAACGAGAGGGATGAATTATTGATTAAAGAATATTGAATATAAGAATCGTTTATGCCGTATACACGTCGCTTCGCGACACCGGCCGAACGGGGGGCACACGCCCACACCAGAATAGAAACGCGGCCCCGGTCACGGCGCGTTACTCCGCCATCCGCTCCGCGGCCCCGTCCGTCCCGTCGCCTCCTTCGTCGACCCGCTCCGACTCGTCGTCCTCACCGACGCGCTCCAGTCCCCGCTCGCTCCCCCCGTCGACGTCCGGCCTCAGCAGATGGGCCGCGGGTCGACGCCGAGTTCGGTCAGCGAGTCCGCGTAGTCGTCGTACGCCACCTGTATCGTGTACGCCGCGACTGACCGCGCCCGCTCCCAGTCGTCGGCGTCGGCACAGCGGTCGTCGAGCAGGTCCAGCCCCCTCTCCAGTTCCTCGTTGGTCTCCGTTTTCAGTTCCCGGAACAGGTTCGCCATGGCCTCGTCGGCCTCGTTGACGAAGAAACTGATCACCTGCGTGTGGCTCCGGACGCTGACCAGCGGCCGCCCGAGCAGGCCGCCCGCGACGCGTTCGATGCCGTCGTCGCGCCCCCGGAGGTAGGCGTGCATCGGCCCGCCGTCCGCCGGTTCGAAATCATCGGGCAGGTGGTCGGCGACGCGGTCGTAGTGCTCGCGCTCCTGTTCGGCGACGGCGGCGAAGGCCTCGGCCGCGGCGGCGTCGTCCTCGTCGTCGGCCCACGCGGCGAACGTCTCCGCGGCGGCGTGCTCGCTGTCGGCGGCGGCGCGAAGCACCGGCTCGGCCTCCAGGTCGGCGTCGGTCGCGGCGATCAGGAACTTCGACGAGCCGATCCGGTCGAGTTCGGTTCGCTTGTCGTCCTCGACGGCCTCGCGGAGGTCGGCGGCGTCCATGCAACGACGTTCGGTCGGGAGGGCATTGAACGTTGCCCGGGGAACCGTCGCCCCGCTCCGCCGAACAGTTACTTACTTCCGACAAGAATGTAAGACGTTTTGACAGAATGGCCGGGAGCGGCAAGCGAACGGCGACGCTCTGGATGGTTGTACTGCTCGTCGGAGCAGCGATGGTGTCGGTCGGGGCCGGCGTCGGGACCGCGGTGGCCGACGACGCCGCGGCGGCGAGCAACGAGGACGGCGGCGACGGGTGGCCGATGGCCGGGTACAGCGCGCGGGGGACCGGCTACGCCCCGAACGCGGAGGGGCCGCAAACGTCCCTCGGCGTGGCGTGGTCGTACAACGCCAGCGAGAACGTCGAGGGGCCACCCGCAGTCGTGAACGGGACCGCGTACCTCGCTGACGGCGAGAACCTGACGGCGCTGAACGCGACGACCGGCGCGGTGGCGTGGAAGCGATCCCTCCACCCGGCGGACGGCGCCGTCGGGACCCCGGCGGTCGTCAACGGAACGGTGTTCGTCACGACGGAACCGGGAAGTCTGACGGCGGTCGACGCGACGACTGGCGATCTGGTGTGGGAGTACACGACCCGGGGCGATCAGGTTTCCCCGCCGGTGGTCGCCGACGGGACCGTCTACTACGCGACCAACCTCTACGAGGAGCAGGAAATCCACGCGGTCAACGCGACTGACGGCAAACGCCGGTGGGCAGAGACCGCGGGTACCAACGAAGGGCACGTTCGGACCCCTGCGGTGTCCGACGACTACGTGTACTTTTCCCACGTGAACGCTCGGGTCGAGGGAGAGGTAACGGTGTACGAACGCGAGTCCGGCGATTCCGTCGAGAAGTTGTCCACACCCGGACGGTTCATAACCCCACCGATCGTCTCGGACGACGTCCTCGTGGGCACTCTGGAGGGACTGACAGATCTTTCCCCACCCGGCCCGCACCTACTCAACGAGAGGCGGATTACCGGTCGACCGGCCGTCACCAGCGGTCCCGAAGGGCAGACGATCATCGCCCCAGCGACGTCCGAAGGAAAAAGTCAACTCACAGCGTACGACGGGAACGGGACCGTCCGCTGGCAACGGGTAATCGACTTCACCGGGTTGGTTATCCCCAACAGCCACCCTGCGACGACCACCGAGGCGGTGTATCTCAACGACGAGGGGACGCTGGAAGTGTACGACCGTTCGAACGGGACAATGCTTGGGACGCTTCCCGTCGGGTCGGGGGCCAGTCAGCCGAGCGTCGCGGACGGCCGCGCGTACCTCACGACCGGCGACGGACGACTGGTCGCAGTCGAGGGGTCGGTTCCGGTCATCGCCGTCGACGGCACGTCGGCGGCCGTCGAGGACCGCGAGGTGACGCTGGACGCGAGCGCCTCGACGGCCCCGGGCGGGACGATCACGGCCTACGAGTGGGACCCGGACGGCGACGGCACGTACGAGACCACGGGGCCGACGCTGAACCGGACGTACGCCCACCCCGGCGAGCACGCGGTCGGCGTCCGGCTGACGAGCGACGCCGGGGCGACGAACCGGACGACGGTGAACGTGACCGTCCGCGAGCACGTCGAGGCCGCCGTCGCCGTCAACGACACGCCGGTCGCCGGCGAGGCGGTCGAACTGGACGCCGGCGGGTCCACGGACGTCGCTGGAACCGAGTTGACCTACGAGTGGGACCTCGACGGCGACGGGACCTACGAGCGCGATGGCGAGCGCGTCACGGTGACGTACGACGAATCGGGGTACCATTCCGTTCGACTGCGCGTGACGAACGGATCCGGGCTCTCCGACACCGACGCCACGCGGGTGTACGTCGCGCCGCGGGACGCGTGGTCGCTGCGCGACCTGTATCTGAACGGGACCGGTCCGGACGTGAACGTCCCCGACGGCGAACTCGTGCAGGAGTGGTCGACGGGCGAGGCGCTGTACTACCCCCGGGCCGCGATCGTTGACGACGGAACGGTGTACGTCGCCGACTACAGCCAGCCCCCGGAGGAGTTCGATAGGCGGAGCGACTGGAACCACGACATCGTCGCCGTCGACGCCGGAACCGGCGCGGTCGACTGGCGGACACCGACGGGGTCGATATACGGGCCGAGATATACGGTCGCGAACGGGACGGTGTACGCGACTGCGACTAACGGTAGCGTCGGGCTCAGGGACAGGAGCATAAACACGTCCCTGGTCGCGATCGACCGGGAAACGGGCGCGGTCGAATGGAACGAAAGCGTCGGGGCGGGAGCCGCCGCCATCGTGCCGATCGTGACCGACGACCGGGTGTACGCGGCGTCCAGCCGGACCGTCGCAGCGATGCGGACCGACGGAACGGTGGTATGGAACCGGTCGATCTCCGCCGAACCGACCAATGCACACCTCGAATCGGACCGCCTGTACGTTACCGACCGGGACGGGAACGTGACGGCGCTGAACGCGACGACCGGCGAGCGCGCCTGGAACGTGTCCACCGGCACCGCCGGGTGGCGGTCGACCGTCCGGAACGGAACGGTATTCGTCGTGAACAAGGGGTCGATCCGCGACGTACCGCCGGACGGGGCGCTGACGGCGGTCGACGGCGAAACCGGAACGCAGGACTGGAACACCACAATCGAGACGCTCGGGGAGATCCGGTGGGACGACGGCCGGGTGTACGCCGTCAGCGGACACAACGTGACGGCGCTGAACGCGACGACCGGCGAGCGCGTCTGGAACGCGACGCTTTTCGATATCTACGACAGACGCGTCCCGTACCGGAACTACGTGCCCGTCTCGATCGCGGCCGACGGCGGTAGCGTCTACACGGTCAACGAGATCAACGGGACGGGGGTCGTCGTGGCGCTAGACGCGGCGACCGGCGACGAACGGTGGCGAGCCGCGCCGGCGTCCACGGACGGCGCGGAACGGATCGTCGCCGTCGATGACCGCGTGTTCGTCGACGGGAGCGGGCTGGTTTCGCTGGACGCTGCGAACGGCAGCGTCGTCGGGAACTACACCTACGACCTGCGGCGGGAACGGGGGAGCCTCGTCGGGGCTGGCGGCAACACCGTGTTCGTCTCCATGCGGTATTCGGTGGCGGCGCTCACGGGCCCGGAGCCCGCCCGGACCGTCGCCTCGGACCTGACCGTCCCGGCGACAGAGGTCGACGCGGGCGACGAGGTCACCGTCGCCGCGACCGTCGAGAACCAGGGCGGGACGGCGACGACGGCCGACGTGCCCGTAACGGTCGACCGCAGGACGGTCGAAAACGTCTCCGTCTCGCTCGCCCCCGGCGAACACCGAACCGTCAAGCGAACGGTGACGCTCGACGCCGCCGGGAACCGCACGGTCGCCGTCGGCGGGGCGACGCCGCGGACCGTCAGCGTCGCCGGCGGCTCCGGCGACGGCACCGGCAACGACACCAGCGACGCCAACGAAACCGATGACGGCACCGGCGGCGACGACTCGTCCGACGGCGGGTCTGACGACACCGACGGCGATACGAGCGACCCGGCCGACGTCGGCGGTGGCGGCGGCGGGCAGGGGGACCTCAGCGACCCAGTGACGACCGTCTCCGTCGAGCCGAGCGACGACGCCGGCGAGGCGGCGGTCGAAGTGCGTTCGGCCAAGCCGAACGAGACGGTGACGATAGACGTCGACCAAGCCGACACCACTGACGGCAACGGCGCCGCAGAGGGGGCAAACGACTCCGAGGGCCCCGCCGAGGTGACCGCGGTCGAACTCGTTCCGGCGGAGGGCGGGAACTACGACCTGACGGTGAACGGGGCGGCGTCGCCGCCAGCCGACGTACCCGCCCCGACAGCGAACGGGAGCCGACCGGTCGACTACGTCGTGGTCGGTCACGAGTTCCCCGACAGCGAGGTCGAGTCCGTGACGTTCACCGTCACCGTCTCGCGCGAGCGGCTGGACGAACTCGACGCCGCGCCGGAAGACGTGCGCGTCGAACGCTATTCCGACGGCAACTGGACCGCGCTCCCGACCCGGGTCGAGCGCGAGACGGTCGACGGGTTCGTCGTCAGCGCGCGGTCGCCGGGACTGTCGGCGTTCGCCGTGGCCGTCGCGCGGCCCGCCCTAGACGCCGGCGAGCCGTCGCTGAACCGGACGGCCGTCGCACCCGACGGGGGCGTGACCGTCTCCGTGCCGGTCGGCAACGACGGCGGCGCGGCGGGCACCGCGTCGCTGCCGGTGTCGGTCGACGGGGAGACGGTGACCACCGTCGACGTCACCGTCCCGCCCGGCGAGTCCCGGACGGCGACCGCCACCGTGACGTTCGACGACGCCGGCAACCACGCGGTGAGCGTGAACGGAACGGACGCGGGCACGGTGTCGGTAGAGGCCGCCGACGCGACGACGGCCACGACGACCGACGGTACGGCGACCGCCGCGCCCGAAACGACGACTGCGGACGGCGCGACCGGGACCGACGACGCGGGGACCGACGCGAGCGACGCGGGCGGCCAACCCGGCTTCGGGCCGCTGGCGGCCGCCGCCGCGCTCGCGCTCTGGCTGGCGCGCCGGCGCTGAGCCGAGCCACGTCTTTTCACCGCGCGGCGCGTACCCGGACGCATGGACGACGACACCGTCACGCCGCGGGAACTGGCCGAACGCCTGCGCGCCGGGGAGCGACTCTCCGTCGTGGACCTGCGCGACCGCGACGAGTTCGAGACCTGGCACGTCGACGGGCCGGCGGTCGCGGCGACGCAGGTGCCCGAGAGCCGCTTCGTACAGGCCGAGGTGACCGGCGGCGCGGCCGACCTCGTCGACGGCGTCCCCGAACCCGTCGTCGCCGTCTGCGGCCGCGGCGAGGCGAGCGACTACGCGGCCGGCCTGCTCCGCGAGGCGGGGGTCGACGCGGTCAACCTCGCCGGCGGGATGGAGGCGTGGGCGCGCGTCCTGCTCGCGGCACCGGTCCCGACGGACGGCCCGGCGACGGTCGTCCAGTACCAGCGCCCCTCCAGCGGCTGTCTGGGCTACCTCGTCCACGACGGCGACCGGGCGGCGGTCGTCGACCCGCTCCGGGCCCTGGCCGACCGCTACGTCGCCGACGCGGCGGAACGGGGCGTCGAGATCACGTACGCCGTCGACACCCACGTCCACGCGGACCACGTCAGCGGCGTGCGCGCGGTGGCCGACGAAACCGGCGCTGAGCCCGTCCTCCCCGAGGGCGCGACCGACCGCGGGCTGGCGTTCGACGCGACGCTGGTCGGCGACGGCGACGAGGTGCCGGTCGGCGACGCGACGCTCGCGGCGGTCCACGCGCCGGGCCACACCTCGGAGATGACCGCGTTCCGCGTCGACGACGCCGTCCTGGCGGGCGACAGCCTCTTCCTCGACGCCGTCGCCCGCCCCGACCTGGAGGCGACCGCTGACCCCGAGGCGGCGGCCGCGACGCTGTACGAAACCCTCCACGAGCGCCTCCTCGCGCTGCCGGACGACGCCCTCGTCGCGCCGGGCCACTACGAACTCGACGCGCGGCCCCGGACCGGCGACGCGTACGCGGCGACCGTCGGCGACCTTCGGGAGTCGCTCCCGGCGCTGGCGATGGACGAGGCGGCGTTCGTCGACCACGTCACCGGGAACCTGCCCGCGCCCCCGGCGAACCACGAGCGGATCGTCGCGGTCAACCTCGGGCAGGAGGAGGCCGAGGACGACGTCGCCTTCGAACTCGAACTCGGGCCGAACAACTGTGCGGCGGGGTAGTCCCGGGGCGTGTGACCGCCACCCACTGGACCACAAAGCAGTTGTCGGGGCGCGGAGTCGGAACGCCCCATGACCGACGAGACCGTCGTCAAGCGGACCGACGAGCCAGTCACGCCCGGGCGGATCCTCGCCGACCTGCGCGACCTCGGCGTCGCGGCCGGCGACACCGTGATCGCCCACTCGTCGCTCTCCGCGCTGGGCTGGGTCCCCGGCGGCGCGCCCGGAGTCGTCGACGCGCTGCTCGCCGCGGTCGGCGACGAGGGGACGCTCGTGATGCCGACACACAGCTTCCAGTGTTCGGACCCCGCGAACTGGTCGAACCCGCCCGTCCCCGAGGCGTGGCACGGGACGATCCGCGAGGAGTCGCCCCCCTACCGTCCCGACGTCACCCCGACGCGCGGGGTGGGCGCAGTCCCCGAGTGCTTCCGGGACTACCCCGACACCGTTCGGAGCCGCCACCCGACCCTCTCCTTCGCCGCGAACGGGCCGGGCGCGGCCGCGATCGTCGACGACCACGCGTACGAATACCCGCTCGGGGAGGGGTCGCCGCTGGCCCGGGTGTACGAGCGCGACGGGCGGGTGCTCCTGCTCGGCACGGGTCACGACGCGAACACCTCGCTCCACCTTGCCGAGCACCGGTCGGACCACGACAAGGTGGAGACGACCGGCGGCGGCCCGGTGCTGGTCGACGGGCAGCGCCGCTGGGTCGAGTACGACGACGTCGAGACCCACACCGACGACTTCCCCGCGGTCGGCGAGGCGTTCGCGGCGGCGGGCGGCGGAACGACGGGTCCCGTCGGGGAGGGGACGGCGACGCTGTGCTCGCAGCGGGCGCTGGTCGACTTCGCGGCCGACTGGTTCGCGGAGAACCGCTAATCGTCGGCGGCGGCGTCGCCGGCCGCGGCGTCCGTCTCGATGCTCGGCGGGTACTGCCCGCGGTCCAGTTTCAGGTCCGACTGCGGGCGGGCCATGCAGGTCAGGGCGTAGGACTCGGCCTCCTCGTCGGTGAGGCCGCGGGCGGCCGGCTGGGTGACCTCGCCGTCCTCGATCTTCGCGGAGCAGGCCAGGCACATCCCGACGCGGCAGGAGTACTCCTGAGCGATGCCCTCCTCGATGCAGCGGCTCAGGATCGTCTCCGTGTCCGAGACCGTGATCTCCTCGCCGGTCCCGACGAACTCCACCGTGTACTCGGTCATGGCACCGGCTACGAAAGACCGCCAAAAAACTCTTTATGCACACCTGTCCCCGGGAGGGCGACGGATCCGGGGGCGGAACCGGGGGACACACGGGGTACATAAAGAGTTTTGCCGGTCGACCGTTCAGGAAGTGGCATGACAAGCAGCGAGGCCGGTTCGGGCGCCGCACCGACCGGCGGGACGCGGACGTACGACGTGGTCGTCGTCGGCGCGGGGACGGCCGGCTGTTACGCCGCCGCGACGGTCGCGAACGCGGGGTACGACGCCGTCGTCGTCGAGCGCAAGGACGCCGAGGAGGCCGGACACATCGCCTGCGGCGACGCGCTGAAGGGGGCCGACGCGTTCCCCGAGGCGATCCCCAAATCCAAGCTCGAACCCGCGATGACGAACACGGACGTCGACCACGGGCGCTTCGAGATCCCCCAGGAGGACACCGTCCTGGAGATCCCGGTCCCCGGCGAACTGGCGGTCATCGACCGCTGGGAGTACGGCCGCCGGATCATCGAAGGGGCCGACGAGGCCGGGGCCGAGTTCCACTACGACACCGTCGTCCAGGACGTCCGGCAGGACGACGAGGGCCGCGTCACCGGCGTCACCGCGGTTCGGAAGGGCGAGCCGGTCACCTACGAGGGCGACGTCGTCATCGACGGCGCGGGGTCGCTGTCGATCCTCCAGGACAAGGCCGACCTTGCGGACGCCTCCTTCGACACGAACGTGAACTACTCGCAGTTCTGCTCGGCGTACCGCGAGATCGTCCACGTCGACGAGCCCGTCGAGTGGGACGACGCGCTAGTGTTCAAGCCCACCGAGCGCGCCGCGGGCTACCTCTGGTACTTCCCGCGCACGGACACGGAGATAAACGTCGGGCTCGGCTTCCAGATGACCGAGGAACCGATGCAACTCGTCGACGACCTGAAACGCGACCTGCGCAACCGCGAGGAGTTTGAGGGTGCGGAGGTCGAGGACAAACTCGGCGCGGCGCTGCCGACCCGCCGCCCCTACGACTCCGCCGTCGCGCCCGGCTTCATGGCCGTCGGCGACGCGGCGGGCCACGTCAACCCCACCACCGGCGGCGGCATCGCGGGCGCGGCCTACGCCGGCAAGTACGCCGCCGAGGCGGCGATCGGCGCCATCGAGGACGGCGACGTGAGCGAGGCGAACCTCTGGGAGTACAACGAGCGCGTGATGGACCATTTCGGCGCGCGGTACGCCGGCCTCGACGTGTACAACATCCTCTCGACGGCCGTCGACGTCGACGACCTCATGGGGCTGCTCGCCTCGCTCCCCGGCGACAAGCTCGCCGAGGCGCTGTACTCGGGCAGCGCCTCGATCGGCTGGAAGCTCAAGCTCCAGACCGCGATCAAGAGCGTCGGCTACTACGACGTCATCTGGACGCTGTACAAGACCAAACAGCGCGCCGACGAGCTCATCGACCACTACGAGCGGTACCCCTCCGGCCCCGACGCGTTCGCCGACTGGCAGGCCCGCCGGGACGACCTGATGGAGGACGTGTACGAAGCGACCGGTGCGGAGCCGAAGTACTGAGGTTTTTATCCGAACCCGCGGCCACCCCCGCCGTGCGCTGACCATCCGCCGCGGGGTCGGCTGCGCGGCCGTGCGACCCGCCGCCCCGCGGTCCGCCGAGGGTCGCCTGCTCGCAACCCGCCGAGCGGCCGCTCAGGGCCGCTCGTCCGCGACGGCCAGCACCGACTCCGACAGCACGTCGACCCCGATCCCCAGCGTCGCCTCGTCCACGTCGAACGTCGGCGTGTGGTGGCCGCCCGGGTGGTCCGTGCCGACCGCGACGTACGTCGCGAGGCCGCCCGCCTCCTGGACGCGCTTCATCAGGTAGGTCGCGTCCTCGCTCCCGCCCAGGTCGTCGCGCCGGAGCGTCCGTTCGACGTCGGCGTGGCCGTTCGACGTGTCCTCGACGAGGTCGACGAGGTCGGCGTCGCTCACCGCGCTCGGCGCGTCACCGACGGTGTCGACGGTGGCCTCGCAGTCGTGCATCTCGGCGGCGCTCCGGATCACGCGCCGGGCGTGGTCGGCGACGTACTCCTTCAGCGCCGTCGTCTCCCCGCGCACCTCGACGGCCATCTCGGCGTGCTCCGGGACGATGTTCGCCGCCGTCCCGCCCTCGATCCGCCCGGCGTTGACCCGGGTCGCGCCGTCCTCGTGGCGCGGGATGGCGTAGAGGTTCTGTACCGCCGCGGCCAGCGCCTGGTTCGCGTTCCGGCCCTCGTTGGGCTTCGCCCCGGCGTGGGCCGACTCCCCGGTGAACGTCACGTCGAAGTGCTCGACCGCGAGGAAGCCGTCGATGCCGGCGACGACTTCGCCGGTCGGGTGGTCGAGGCCGACGTGGACGGCAAAGAGGTAGTCGACGTCGTCCACGTGGCCGCTCTCGGCCATCGCCTTGCCGCCGCCGATCACCTCCTCGGCCGGCTGGAACAGCACCTTGAAGGTCCCCGAGAAGTCGCTCTCGGCGACCCGTTCGAGCACGCCGACGCCGATGGCGGCGTGGGCGTCGTGGCCGCAGGCGTGCATCGACCCGTCGTGCTCCGAGCGGAACCCCGCGGCTGCGGGCGCGTGGTCGTCGTCGGTCGACTCCTCGATCGGGAGTCCGTCGATGTCCACGCGGAGCGCGACCGTCGGCCCTTCGCCGCGATGGAGTTCCGCGACGACCCCCGTGTTGCCGCCCGCCAGGTCGTCCAGCAGTTCCTCGTCGACGCCGGCGTCGCGTGCGCGCTCCGCGGCGGCGGCTATCGCGTCGTCATCGGGGACGGCCATCCGCTCGTCGGTCGCCAGCGCGTCCGGCCCGACGTGGAGGGCGTCGACGCCGACGGACTCGACCGCCTCGACGACCCGTGCGGTCGTGTAGAACTCCCGCCACGCCCGCTCCGGCCGGCGGTGCAGGTCGCGTCTGAGGTCGGCGATGCGGTCCTCGGAAGCCTGTCGTGACATACGTCGCTCCAGGGCCGCCGGCGACTTAATCCGTTACCACGCGCGGTCACCCCCGCGTGGGACCCGGCGGGCACCAACGTTGAAACGTGTCGGCATTGGCCACAGGAACATGGCAGGGGGAGAGGATACGTCCGAGGACGGCGACGTGGAGCGGGAACTCCGGGAGGGGACGTCCCCCCGGGACGAGCCGGAGATCGAGTTCCGCGGCGGGCGGGCGATGAGCGCGTTCCCCATCGCCTTCTTCATCGCGTGGGCGGTCGTCCAGAGCGGCCTGCTCCGGATCGGCGACACGACCGGGCTGGCCGCGGGGATGCTGATCGGCCTCACGGTCGGGATGCTGTTCGTCCGCGGCTCGTGGAAGGGGTACGCCAACACCATCTTCGAGGGGATGACCCGCCGGGTCGCGGCAACGGCGATCGTCGCCTGGCTGTGGGCCGGCATGTTCGCCGAGACGATCCAGGTCGGCGGCTTCGTCAGCGGGCTTGTCTGGGCGGCCGACGCCGCGGGCGTCGGCGCGACGCTGTTCCCGGCGATCACGTTCGTCCTCGCCGGCCTGCTCGCGACGGGGATCGGGACGGGCTACGGGACGACCGTCGCCTTCTCCAGCCTGTTTTTCCCCGCCGGCGTCCTGCTCGGCGCGAACCCGGTGTTGTTGTTCGGCGCGATCCTCTCCGGGGCGGTGTTCGGGGACAACCTCGCACCGGTCAGCGACACGACGATCGTCTCGGCGGTCACGCAGGACGCCGACATCGGCGGCGTCGTCGCCTCGCGGTTCAAGTACGCGATCGTCGCCGCGGTGTTCGCGTTCGCCGCCTACGTCGTCGCCGGCAGCGTGATGGAGGGGGTCTCGGTGAGCGGCGACGCCCGCGCGATCCTGATCGCCGAGAGCGACCCGGCCGGACTGGTGCATCTCGTCTCGATGGGCGTCGTCATCGCGACGGCCGTCGCCGGCCGCCACATCGTCGAGGCGATCTCGTGGGGGCTCATCGTCGCGGCGGCGTTCAACCTCCTGTTCGGCCTCGCCTCGGTGTCGGACATGATCGTCCTCCGCGCGCCGGCGGACGCGCCGATCGGCGACGCGGTCGAGTTCCTCCCGTTCGTCGAGGTGGTCGGGGAGAACCCGGCCGTCGCGGGGAGCATCTACGACGGGGCCGCGGGCTTCTTCCCGCTCATCGTCCTCACGTTGCTGATCGTCGCCGGGGCGCAGATCATGATCCGCGGCGGCGGGTTCGCGGCGCTGCAGGACTGGCTGCTGGACAACGTCGCCACCTCGGTCCGGCGGGCCGAGACGACGATGGTCGGCGGGACGGCGCTGGTCAACGCGATGATCACGATAAACACCGCCGCCGAGATCGCCATCGCGCCGTACATCGCGCGGATCGGCGAGCGGTTCAACATCAACGGCTACCGGCGGGCAAACATCCTCGACGCCAACACGTCGGCGCTCGGCTACATCTTCCCGTGGTCGGGCGGGGTGCTCGTCGGCTACGCCCAACTGACGGACCTGCCGGAGACGTACTCGTGGTTCAGCCGTTCGATGGTCGTCAACCCGGCGGACGTGTTCCTCTACGTGTTCCACGGCTGGTTCCTCGTCGCGGTGTTCCTGATCGCCGCGGTGACGGGCTTCGGCAGGGAGTACGTCCACGACCGGGAGAGCGGGGAGGTGGCCCGGCTGTGATCCGGAAGTACCTGCGGGGCTGGCGGTTCCGCACGGCGACGCCGTCGTTCGACGCGGGCGAGGAGGTGACGGTGATCCTGACCGGCGTCCGCGGCGACGACGTGGTCGCACGCGTCGGCGACTCGACGCTCGCGGTCGATGGGGCGTCGCCTGCGGACGTCGACAGGAAAGCGAGAGTGAGAGTAAAGCGGTTCGACGACGGCGACCACGAGGGCCGCGCCGAACTCCTCGAAGTGGTCGGCGAAACGGCGTTCTAGTCGCGCCCGCTGCCCAGGGGGTTGACCTGTTCGACCTCCGCCTCGACGTGGATGGAGGCGGGGAACTCCCGCTCGGTCACGCGCCGCGCGAGTTCGTCGTGGCCGTGGATCTCCAGTTCGCGGGCGTACACGACGTACTCCCAGTTGCCGAACCGGCCGCCGCCGTCGACGCGCTTGTGCTGTGGCACCCGGAGCTGGGTCGGCGGCTCGGAGTGCGGTCCCTTCAGTTCGGCGCCCTTTCGCTCGGCCGTCGAGCGGATGTCCTCCACGACCCCGTCGAGGGCCGCCCGGTCCCCGCTCTGGAGGCGGAGTTTCGTGACGAACGTCATCGTACTCGTAGCTTGGGGCGCTCCGCGCGTAAAAGCGTACCGCGACGGGGGCGCTGTCGGCGCTCCGGTATCCTCTTAACCGATCGTCGTTTACGTAAGGGTAATGACGGTCGAAGCGACGAGCGCCGGCGCGATCCTCTTTCGGGATACGCGCGGACGGCGCGAGTACCTGCTCCTGAAGAGCCGCCCCGGGGACTGGGAGTTCCCCAAAGGCGGCGTGGAGGGAGACGAGGAGCTACAGCAGACGGCGATACGGGAAGTACAGGAGGAGGCCGGGATCGAGGACTTCAGGCTGCTCGACGGGTTCCGCAAGGACTACGACTACGTGTTCGAGGCCAACGGGAAGACCATCCACAAGACGGTCCACCTGTTCATCGCGCGGTCCTACGAGGCGAGCGCGGAGCTGTCCCACGAGCACCGCGACCTGCAGTGGCGCGACTACGAGCAGGCGGTGAACACGGTGACGCAGGACGGCCCGCGCGAGATACTGGAGGACGCCCACGAGTTCCTCGACGAGAAGTTGGAGGAAGGCGACGCGGAGTAGGCCCGCCGGGACGACCCGCAGCCCGCAGCGAGACGATGGGTCCGCCGCCCTCAGTGACGACGCCCCCGCGTCCGGAACCCGAACGCCTTAGCCCGACGAGCGCGCACGGTCGCCCGTGATCCCCGGCGGCGACGCCGAGTTCGTCTTCGAGTTGCGCGTCTGCTGGTGGGCCGAGCGGCGCTGGCCGCCCGGCGGCGGGCGGGACGCGGTCCCGCTCGTCGCCCGCCAGCTCGGCACGGAGCGGCGGCGCTGGGACACGATAGTGGTCGAGGCCGACCCCGACGCGCTGGCGCGCCGCGCCCGCTTCGGGCCGGAGCGGCTCGACTCGGACCTGCTCCACGTCGTCCGCAACGCACCCGAGGGGTGGTCGTGGTACCGCGACGCCCTCCCCGACCCGGGCTACCCGTGGCGGTACGTCCGCGAGGCGGTCCACCGCGCGGCCGACCGCGGGATAGTCGAGACGCGGCGGGAGGGTAACCGGATCGAGTTGCGGCGGAAGTGGGCCTACCCGGACTGGGTGGAGCGGATCGTCGCCGTCGAGAACAAGCCCGACCTCGACGCGAGCGCCGCCCGGCGGCTCCGCCCGCAACTGGAGCGCGACGTCGCGCTCGCGCTGGCCGACGAGGTGTGGGTCGCCACCCGCGAGACGGGCGCGTCGGTCGAACCGGTGTTGCTGGAGGACCTGCCCGTGGAGGCGGGCGTGCTCACCGTCGCCCCCGACGCCGGCGAGGCGTCGGTCGCCTGGCACCCGCGGTCGCTGGCCGTCGACGACCCCGGCACCCGCATCCTCGAACGGCCGGACGGCTCGGCGTACGACCGGTCGGCGGCGCGGTTCGAGTACGCCGACCCCGAGTGGAAGGCCGAAAAGCGGCTGGCCATCGCCGAGCGCGCCTACGAGCGGGGATGGCGCTCGTTCGTCGACACGATGCGGCCGGACTGCCGGCACTTCCAGTTGCGGTCGGAGGGCGACCAGTTCCTCCCGTGGTGTGCCGCGAAGGGCCGGTGTCAGACCGCCGCCGAGTGCGCCGGCTCCTGTGGCTCGTTCGAGCCGGAGCCGCCGGCGTGGCGCTCGCGCGGGTGGCCGATCGAGGGCGGTCCCGGCAAGCGGATCGAACGGCTGCTCGCCGACCGGCGGGCGCGGCGGCGGCCGTAGAACTACGCCGAAACCTCGACGTCGACCGCGTCGCGCTCGACTGCCAGCCGGAACGTCGGCACCGTGCGGTACTCCACCTCGACGACGTCCTTCCGGCGGAGGCTCTGGAGCGCGGACCGCACGTCGTCGGTGTCGGGGTCGACGTCGAACTCCGCCCTGAGCTTGTGCAGCACCGACACCACGCTCTCGGAGCGCTCGTCCGGGCCGGCGACGACCCGGAACACCTGCGCCTGAAGCTCCGGCACGCGGATCACGCTCGGCAGTCCGTCCTCGCCCTCGACGCCCGGCTCCACGTCGACCAGTTCGGCCGCCTCCGCTGTCGCGCGGATCAGGCTGTTGTCGTCCCGGTAGTAGTACTCCTCCAGCTCCGATTCGAGGTACGAGTGGACGTCGCTCCCCCCCTCGACCCCCCACCGCTCCTGCAGTTCGGCGTTCTTCGTGGGCTGTAGCTCCACGACGTCGGCGAGCCGCTCGCGGGCCTCCTCCGAGAGAGTCATCTACCCGCGGCTACGGGAACGCGGTATTTCCCTTTTCCGTCAGCGAGTCGCCGGCCGCGGCCGGGCCGATAGGTGTCGGTCGGTATTTAGAAGTCGCTGGACATCGTCACTGTATCACATGGGCCGCCAGGTCACGCTGAACCAGATCGACTCCGTCCTCGACGACCTCTCGTACCCGGTGATGCGCACCGACGCAGCCGCCGAGTTCGACGACGTCACGCTGCGGCTCGACGACGGCGAGGAGAACCTCGGGCGGCTCGTCTCGGAGACCCGGAGCGACGCCTTCGACTCCATGGCCGAGATCGAGTCGGAGCTCCGGAACGTCCTCTCGGGCGGCCCGCCCGAGGAGGTCAACGCGCCGGTCGACGACAGGTAACCGCGCCGTTTAAACCGCGCCGTGCGCAATCTCAGGGCAGTAATGGAGTTTTGCGACGATTGCGGCTCTATGATGAAAGCCGAGGACGGCCTGTGGGTCTGTTCGAGCTGCGGCAACGAGCAGATCAAGGACCCGGACGCCGACTACGTCATCACCGACGACCAGGAGGTCAGCGAGGTCATCGAGTCCAGCACCGAGGACAGCGGCCTGCCGACGACGGAGACCCACTGCCCGGAGTGTGGCAACGACCGCGCCCACTGGTACATGCAACAGATCCGCGCGGCCGACGAGTCCGAGACCCGGTTTTTCATCTGCACCGAGTGCGAGCACAAGTGGCGCGAGGACGACCACTGACCCGTCACGGTCGCGAGTGTAACACGCGTTCGCGGGCGTCCCGTTCCGCCGCACCGTAGCGAGAGCGCCGCGTCCGCGGCTAGGGCCGGCCGTTCTCGTCCCCGTCGTCGCGCCGCCCCCACGGGTCGTCGTCGGCCCCGTGCCGTTCCTCGGAACCGCCGTCGTCCCGGCGCGCCCGCCGCTGGGCCGTCGAGCGGTCCACACGCTCCGTGTCGTCGGCCTCGGCCGAGACGAGCGCGTACAGGACCAGCGGGGCGACGACGGCGAAGACGACGGCGAGCGCGAACAGCGTAGGGCCGGCGGGCATCAGCCGAAGAACACGTCGACGACGTCGCTCGCGCCCGAGCGGTCGGCGCGGTACAGCTCCGAGTAGCCGCATTTCGCACACGAGACGACCTCGAACTTCCGGTTCTGGATGTCGAACATCTTGCTCAGGCCGCCGCCGGTGGTGGAGATGGTGTCGACGTCCGCTTCGCCGTGGCCGCACTTCGGACAGCCGTCTTCGGAGGGCATGGTGGGGCGGTCTCGGCCTGCCGTCATCTGTTTTGTGGTGGCCCGCACTCGCTCACCCGAGTCGCTCCCGCGCCGCCCGCGCCGCCGACAGCAGCGCCTCGCGGTCGGGCGCGCGGAGGAGGTGGGAGTCACAGTCGCAGTCGGACGCGCCGAACGCCGGCACGGGGTCGCCCGGCAGCGCCGACGCCAGGTCGCACTCGACGTCCATCTCGGGGAACTTCACGACCGCCGCGAGCGACGCGGCGGGGTGGCCGAGCAGGTAGTCGACGTGCCAGTGGCGGGCGTCGCGCTCGCCGGCGGCGAGTTCGCGGTGGCGCTCGACCCGCGAGAAGCCGCCGGGGCCGAACGCGCTCCCGACGTAGGCGTAGGTGCCCCGGTCGAACGCCCGCTCCCCGAGCGCCCCGACCTCGATCGTCGCCGGCTCGTCGACCGCGACCGCGAGGACATACGTTCCCGGCACGGCCGGGAGTTGCCGCGGCCGGCAGGTGAAGCCGGCGATCCGCCACCGTTTTGCCGCCGCTGCCCCGAGTCGGCGGCATGGACCACCTGTTCGTCGTCGGCGGCACGCGCTTCATCGGCCGCCACGTCGTCGCGGAGTTCCTCGACCACGGGTACGAGGTCACCGTCTTCAACCGCGGGACCCACGAGAACCCGTTCGCCGAGACGGACGACGTGACCCACATCGAGGGCGACCGGACGGACGACGGCGACCTGGCGGCGGCCGCCCGCGAGGCCGACCCCGACGCCGTCGTCGACTGCGTGGCGTACGAGCCCCGCGAGGTGCGCACCGCGACGCGGATCTTCGACGACGTCGACGCCTACGTGTTCGTCTCCAGCGGCTCGGCGTACGCCCGCGAGGACCTGCCCAAACGCGAGGGCGAGACCCCGCTGTGTGACTGCACCGACGAGCAGGCGACCGACGACTCCCAGGCCTCCTACGGCCCACGGAAGGCCGAGGGCGACCGCGCCGTCTTCGCCGCCGCCGAGCGCGGCGTGAACGCGATGAGCGTCCGCCCCTGCGTCGTGTACGGCCCCCACGACTACACCGAGCGGCTGGACTACTGGATCGACCGCGTCGACAGCTTCGACCGCGTCGTCGTGCCCGGCGACGGCACGAACGTCTGGCACCGGGCGTACGTCGAGGACGTGGCCAGCGCGATCCGCCTCGTGGCGGAGGACGGGGACCCGGGCGAGGCGTACAACGTCGGCGACCGCCGGATGGTGACGCTCGACGGGATGGTCGACCTGATCGCCGACGCGCTCGACGGGACGGAGCGGGGCTCCGGCGACGTCGAGGTCGTCCACGCCGGCGAGCGCGAACTCGCCGCGGCGGACCTGACGCTCGATGACTTTCCGCTCTACCGCGACCCCCCGCATATGCTCGCCACGGACAAGCTCGCGGCCCTCGGCTGGGAGTCGACGCCGCTCGCCGAGGCGATGGAGCGAAGCGTCGCCGACCACCTCGACGGCGACCGGGACGGCCGCGAGGTCGGTCCCGACCGCGGGGCCGAGGAGCGCGTGCTCGGCGTGCTGGACACGCTGTAACCGTCGCTCGGCCCGCGAGCGCGCCGGAGACGCCGCGACGAAACTCCCTTTACCCCCCGACGTGACGGGGCAAGCATGTTCGACAAGACGACGTGGATCCGCCTGCCCCGCAACGTGGTGGTGGGCCACGGCGTGCTCGACCGGACGGTCGAGGCCGTCGAGGAACTCCACCTGCAGGGGCAGCCGCTCATCGTCGCCAGCCCGACGCCCTGGGAGATAGCCGGCGAGCGGATCGCCGAGGAGTTCGCCGCCGCCGGGATGGAGCCGGAGACGGTGCTAATCGAGGACGCGAGCTTCGACGCGATCCAGCACGTCATCGACCGCGCCCGCGAGGTCGACCCCGGCTTCCTCGTCGGCGTCGGCGGCGGGAAGCCCATCGACATCGCCAAGATGGCGAGCGACGACGTGGGCCGCGGGTTCGTCTCCGTCCCGACGGCGGCGAGCCACGACGGCATCGTCAGCGGCCGCGGCTCGGTGCCGGAGGGCGACACGCGCCACAGCGTCGCCGCCGAGCCGCCGCTTGCCGTCGTCGCGGACACGGAGATACTCGCGGACGCCCCCTGGGATCTGACCACCGCCGGCTGTGCCGACATCATCAGCAACTACACCGCCGTGATGGACTGGCGGCTCGCCAACCGGCTGAAAAACGTCGAGTACTCCGAGTACGCCGCCTCGCTGGCGGAGATGACCGCAGAGATGCTCGTCGACAACGCCGACACGGTCCGGCCCGGGCTGGAGGAGTCCGCGTGGGTCGTCGTGAAGGCGCTGGTCTCCTCGGGCGTCGCCATGTCGATCGCCGGCTCGTCGCGCCCCGCCAGCGGCGCGGAGCACCTCTTCTCCCACCAGCTGGACCGCATCGCGCCCAACGAGGCGCTCCACGGCCACCAGGTCGGCGTCGGCTCGATCATGACCGCCTACCTCCACGGCGGGGACCGGGGCATCTGGCGGGACATCCGCGCCGCGCTCGCGAGCATCGACGCGCCGACGACGGCCGACGAACTGGGGATCGACGACGCGACCGTGATAGAGGCGCTGACGACCGCCCACTCGATCCGGGACCGCTACACGATCCTCGGCGACGGCGTCACCGAGCGGGCGGCCCGCGAGGCGGCCGCGAAGACGGGCGTGATCTGAGACCGCCCTCAGCCCAGTTCCGCGCGCTGGAACCGCCAGGTTCCGATCGCCAGCGGGACGACGATCCACGCCACGAGGATGAGCACCATGAACCAGCCCTGGATGTAGAACGGCGGGTCGGCCACCACCGCGCCGGCCTGCGCGTTGAACCGGTCGGGCATGATGAGCTTCAGGATGCCGTTGAGGTACGCGCCGGTCGGGCTGATGCTGTAGACGAGTTCGGTGACGCTGTCGGAGACCTCCACGCCGAACTCGTCGGAGAGGAAGGCGATCATCTGGACCGGGCCGACCGGCAGGAAGTTCCAGACGAGGTTGAAGACGAAGAAGAAGCCGATCGCGCCGCTCATGGCCCGGGACCGGCTGGCCGTCGCCGCCGAGATGGCGACAGCGACGGCGACGTACGCCAGCGCGTACAGCACGGTCACGGCGGCGAACAGCGCGTACTCGCCGTACTCGAAGGTCATGTCCGGGACCAGCACGGCCGCCACGGGCACGCCGACGGCGAAGGAGACGAGGATGCCCGCCGTCACGACCGCGGACCGCGAGAGCACCTTGCCAAGCACCACGTCCGACCGGGTGTTCGGCAGGCCCAGCAGGAACTTGATGCTCCCCGACTCGCGCTCGCCGGCGATGGAGAGGTAGGCCGCGACCAGCGCGAGCAGCGGCACGAGCAGGGCCCCGCCGATCCCGACGAGCCCCCAGAGGATCTGGTAGAAGTCGGGGTTGGGGCTCTGGGACTGCCCCCAGAAGAAAAGCAGCATGAACGCCGTGTACACGAGCGCCGGCGCCCAGACGAGTTTCGCGCGGCGCACGTCCTTGAAGTCCTTCCGGAGGACGTCGGCGACGCTCATGCCGTCACCTCCGCGGCGGGGGCCTCCCGCTCGGGCGTCTCGCCGGAGGTGTAGGCGTTGAACAGTTCCTCCAGCGACGTGTCCTCCGAGAGGATGTCGACGACCTCCGCCTGCTCGGCGAGCGTCGTCACCACGTCGACCTTCACGGTCGCGTCCTCGCAGACGACCGAGACGACGCCGTCGTCGATATCGGCCCGGACGACGCCCGGGACGCCGGAGAGGTCGGCGGCCTCGGGCACCCCGCCGAGTTCCACGTCGATCCGGGCCTGCGAGTCGGAGCCGTCCCGCAGGTTCTCGATGGAGTCGACCGTCGCCAGCCGCCCCTCGTTCATGATGGCGACGCGGTCACACACCGCCTCGACCTCCGGGAGGATGTGGCTGGAGAAAAACACCGTCGTCCCGTCGGCGGCCTCCTCGCGGATCAGCTCCCGCATCTCCTGGATGCCGTTGGGGTCGAGGCCGGAGGAGGGCTCGTCGAGGATGAGCAGGTCGGGGTCGCCGACAAGCGCCATGCCGAATGAGAGCCGCTGGGTCATCCCCTTCGAGTAGCCGCCGGCGGCCCGCCGGGCGTCCTCCGGCGAGAGGCCGACCGTCTCGAGTATCTCGTCGGGGTCGTCGTCCGTCCCCTTGGTTTGGATCGTCCACTCGACGTGCTCGCGGCCGGTGAGGCGGTCGTAGACGGCCGCCCCCTCCGGGAGCACGCCCACCTTGTGCCGGATCGCCTCGGACTCGGCCTGCGCGTCGTGGCCGAGCACCGTCGCCGAGCCGTCGGAGGGCCGGATGAAGTCCAGTAACATGTTGATCGTCGTCGATTTCCCCGCGCCGTTCGGCCCGAGGAAGCCGAAGATCTCGCCCTCCTCGACGGTGAGGTCGAGCCCGTCGACGGCGAGGACGTCCTCGCCGAAGCGCTTCGTCAGGCCGTTCGTTTCGATGGCGGTCATCTCGGTTCGGACCTCTCCCCCAAGGGTATTAGAAGTGGCTCAGCTGTTGCGGGCGCGGCAACGCGGGGAAACGTTGAAGAGGGCGGTCCGCGGTCCCGCGGCCGCCCCGCCGACGGCGTCAGACGTGCTCGTCGAGGAACTCGGCGATCGCGGAGTACGCCTCGATCCGGTTGCCCAGTTTGGTGAACCCGTGGCCCTCGTCCTCGAAGATCAGCTTGCGGACGGGGACGCCCCCCTCGCGGGCCTCCTCGACGATCTGTTCGGCCTCCCCGACGGGGACCCGCGGGTCGTTCTCGCCGTGGAGCACGAACAGCGGGGCGGCGATCCGGTCGGCCCGGTGGATCGGGCTGATCGACTCCAGCAGGTCGCGGTCCTCGTCCAGGCTCCCGTACTCGGCCTCGCGGAGCGAGCGCCGCCACTCGCCGGTGTTCTCCAGGAACGTGACGAAGTTGGCGATGCCGACGATGTCGACGCCCGCGGCCCAGCGTTCGGGGTACTCCGTGAGGCAAGCGAGCACCATGAACCCGCCGTAGGAGCCGCCCATGACGGCGATCCGGTCGGGGTCGACCGCGGGGTGGTCGGCGAGCCAGTCGGCGCAGGCCTTCGCGTCCGCCACCGAGTCCATCCGCTTTTCCACGTCGTCCAGCGCGGCGTAGTCCCGGCCGTAGCCGGAGGAGCCGCGGACGTTCGGCTCGAACACCCCGAAGCCCCGGTCGACGAGGTACTGCTTGACGCCGTAGAACGACGGCCGGCGCTGGCTGGCGGGGCCGCCGTGGATGTCGACGACGACGGGGATGTCGCCCGAGGCCCCCGCGCCGTCCGCCTCGGCCCCGTCGGGGAGCGTGAGGAAGCCGGGGACCTCCAGCCCGCCGTGGGACTCCGCCCCACGATCCGACGGGCGACGCCCGTCGACGCCGAAGCTCTCGACGTGGACGAGTTCGGACTCGCGGAACCGCTCGCGCGGGATGCCGGCCGTCGGGGCGTCCGTCCAGCGCTCGGCGTCGCCGCTCTCGACGTCGACGACGAAGACGTTGGGGTTGACCGTATCGCCGTTGACCGTGATCGAGAACCGCTCGGCGTCCGGGCCGAAGCTCACGCCGCCGCAGACGCCGCCGGGCAGGTCCGGCTCGGGGAACGTCTCTATCTCGGCCGGGCCGGCGAGTTCGCCGACGGTGAGGTCGGTGTAGCCGTCGACGTTCCGGGAGTAGGCGAGCCGCCCCGTCTCGTCGTCGAGAGCGACGCCGCCGACGTTCCACTCGCCGCCGTCCTCGACGACCGCGAGGTCGCCGCCGTCGAGCGGGAGCCGCGCGAGGTACGTCGTGTCGCTCCCCGCGTCGCTGACGAGGTAGAGCGCGTCGCCCTCGGGCCCCCACTCGGGGCTGCCGTAGCGGACGTCGTCGGTGTCGGCCGTCAGGTGCTCCAGTTCGCCCGAATCGAGGTGGAGCACGTGCAGGTCGTGGTCGAAACTGGAGTGGGCCTCGTGGACGATCAGCCGGTCGTCGTCGGGCGACCAGCCCGCCAGCGAGAGCCAGCCGTCGCCCTCGTGGACGAGCGTCGCCCCGTCGCCGGTCTCGTCGCGCCCCTGTACGTACACGTCGAAGACGGACTCGTCGCGGCGGTTCGAGGCGAACGCGAACCGCTCGCCGTCGTGGCTCCAGCCGCCCCAGCGGTGCTTGGCGTCGGGCGTCGCCGTCAGCGGCGTCACCGTCCCGTCGTCGGCGTCGAGCCGGAACAGCTGCGTCCGCTCGTTGCCGCCCTCGTCCATCCCGAAGGCGAGTTCGGCGCGCTCGGGCGACCACGAGGCGAACGTGACGCGCTCGTCGGAGAACGTCCGCTGTTCGGGCCACGCGCCCGGCGCGTCGAGCGTCCACACCTGCGGGACGCCGGTCGTGTCCAGCAGGAACGCGAGGCGCTCGCCGTCGGGGCCGAACGACGCGCCGTAGGCCTTCCGGACGTTGAGGTACCGCTCGATGTCGTAGCTCACGGGGCGGCAGTGGGCCGCCGGCGGCAAAGGGATTCGGGTGGACCGGTCCCGTCGCCTCCCGTCCGTTCGGCCGGCACAGCGCGACGGTGGCCGGGTAAGTGAGCGGTGCCCAACAGTTTCCGACAGTTTCGGCGGTCCCCCGACGCAGTCCGGCGTTTCGACAGGTTCCGGCGGCGTTTCGTCGTGCCAGTAATCCAACCGTACGTGGACGGTGTCGGGAGTGTGTGGGTTTGTCTCTCAAGGCCGGTTGAAAGTAACGTCGGAGCAGTCCGGTAGGGTTGTTTATAACAAAGGACCGCTCCGGCGTGCGGTGCCGTATGAGCACATCGACCGATCGCGGCGTCGCAGTCGCCCTCGTGGCGATCGTTGCGTTGAGCGTCGTCGCAATCACCGGCGGACCCATACAGGGGTTCGCCGCCGCCAGCGCGAGTCCGGGGGAAGAGACCGCCCTCAGTCAGGAGACACGGACCGGAACGCTCTCCGGGAACGTCAGCCTCACCGCGGCCGACGTCACGGTTCGGGGCGAGGACCCGGGTGACAGGCTCGGGTCGGCGGTTTCGAGCGCCGGCGACGTGAACGGCGACGGGGACGCGGACGTGATAGTGGGCGCACAGTTCGCGAACGCGTCCGGGAACCGAAGCGGGGCGGCGTATCTCTTCTACGGGCCGGTCGAGGACGGGGAGTACGACCCCGCGGACGCGAACCTGACGCTCCGGGCCGAGGCCGGGAACGACTGGGCGGGGTACAGCGTCGCCGCGGGCGACGTCAACGGCGACGGGCGGAGCGACCTCGTCGTCGGCGCGCCGCTCCACGACGCCGGCGACGCCAACACGGGGGCCGTGTACGTCGTCTACGGCGCCGCGGACCTGAACGGGTCGCTGAACCTCTCGGACGCCGACGTGAAGCTGACCGGCGAGGCGGCGGGCGACCAGTTCGGCCTGTCCGTGGCCGCCGTCGGGTCCGGCGACGGGTCGGACGCCGTGGTCGCCGGCGCGCCGCGCAACGACGCCGCCGGGTCGGACGCCGGCGCGGCGTACGTCTTCGACGTCGACGGCGACGTGATGCTCGACGGGAGCGACGCCGACGCGGTCCTCCGCGGCGAGTCGGCGGGCGACCGCGCCGGTCACGCCGTCGCGAACGGCGGCGACCTGGACGGCGACGGGTCCGACGACGTCGTCGTCGGCGCGCCGCTCGCCAACAGCACCGCGACCAACGCGGGGGCGGTCTACGTCGTGACGGACCACGACGAGCAAACGCTCGCGAACGCCACGACGCTGACCGGCGAGGGCGAGGGCGACCTGGCCGGCTGGTCGGTCGCCGGCGCCGGCGACGTGAACAGCGACGGAACCGACGACGTCGTCGTCGGCGCGCCGTACAACGCCACCGCCGGCCTCGACGCCGGGTCGGCCTACGTCGTCCACGGGAGCGAGTCGCTCCCGGACGAGATCGACCTCGGGAACGCGGACCGCCGCCTGCGTGGGGCCTCGCCGGGCGACCGCGCCGGCTGGTCGGTGTCCTCGGCCGGGTCGGGCGACGTGAGCTGTGACCAGTACGCCGACGTGCTCGTCGGCGCGCCGCTCGCCGACGCGAACGGCAACGACAGCGGGACCGCGTACCTCGTCTACGGGGGCGACGACGCGTCCGCCGAGCAGGGCCTCGCGGACGCCGACGCGAAACTCCACGGCGAGGGCGCGGGCGACCGCGCCGGCGTCGCCGTGGCCGACGTGAACGACACCAGCGGCGACGGCAACAAGGACGTCGCGGTCGGCGCGCCGCGCAACGACACCGACGGCGAGAACAACGGCGCGGCCTACGTCGTGAACGGCGACTGCCCGGTCGAGCAGGAACCCGAGACGACGACTGAACCGACCGACACGGACACGAAAGAGGCGACGACCACCGCGGAGGACACCACCGAACGCGAAACGACCAGGGATCGGACCACCACCGAACGGGACACCACCAAGCAGTCCACCGAAGAGACGACGCAAGCGCCGGGCGAGACGACCACGGAAGCCCCGGCGGATACGACGACCGAACGGAAGACTACCGCGGAGCCGACCACTACGCGCGAGACGACGGAAACGCCGGGCGAGACGACCACGACGCCTGAAACCACTACTGACACGAGGACTGACACTACCACCGATACGACAACTAAGACGACTACCGACACTACCACCGATACGACTACCGACAGCACCACCGATACGACTACCGACAGCACCACCGACACCACCACTGACACGACGACTGATACGACCACCGACACCACCACCGAACCGGACCAACCGGAGGGTGTCCCCATCGTCGATCTGGAGTGCCAGTTCGACGTCAACGGTGAATCGCAGGGGTTCGTCACGGTGTCGAACCTGAACGACGTCGAGGTCCAGGTCCGGCTGGTCGACGGAAGCGGGTCGACCGTCGACACCCTGACGCTTGCGCCCAACGAGATCGGTGGAACCTTCGGCGGACTGGATGACGGCGACTACGCGATCGAGACCGTCGTCGACGGGCAGGTGGTCGACAAGCAGTCGTTCACCATCGACTGCGACGACGAGCAGACGAAGACGACGACCGACACGACGACTGACACCACCACCGACACGACGACTGACACCACCACCGACACGACGACTGACACCACCACCGACACGACGACTGACACCACCACCGACACGACGACTGACACCACCACCGACACGACGACTGACACCACCACCGACACGACGACTGACACC